>NZ_DATBUP010000071.1:0-3753 GCF_036515995.1 Pedomonas sp.
GATGTACTGGCACGGATTGTCGAGAGAGCGGAAAGGCCGGGTCTGCGCCCGGCCTTTTTCTTTATTGCATGTTTCAAGAGGAGCCAGACGATATGACAGCCCCCACCAAGGACACCCTGTTTCGCCCTGTGCCGTCCAGAACTGAAACCAAGGCTGATGTTACCGATCGCGTGGCGCGCGAGATCATCCAGTCGGAGACCGACCGTCGACATGCCCTGACCGAAAAGCTCAAAGCGGCTCGGCTTGCGCAGGAAGCCGCCGCTGCCGAGGTAGTGCCTGTCACCAAGTCCCGCGCCAGGAAAACTGCGAAGACCGCAGCATCTCACGCTTGAGCAAGGTCCGGTTGTCCGTCGTGTTCCCATGCTAGGGAGGCTGCCGTGCGCAACCCGGACCCTTGCGGGACGTTGGCCTCTCTGGAAGGAGAAGGATATGACGGACAACAAGAAGAAGGGCGATTTCAAGCGTACCAGTGGCCAGCCTGACGATGTCGGCGGCAACAAGAAGCAGCAGATGAAGGGCGAAAGCGCCAGCCGCACTGGCCACAAACAGAATGCCGGGCACGGTGGACGCAACGTGGGCAAGAACGGCTAGGTTTGATCCGCCCTCTGCTACGCCCGCCCCGTCCAACAGCGATATTTGACGCTTGGGCAACCGGTGTGGCCATAGCTCCGGTACGGGGCGCAGCTTGCACCGTTCCGGTGATCGTGGGCATCACAGGCTGTTGGCGTGGCGCTCCAGCCAGTTGACGGCAAAGCGGCACATGGCTTCGGCCTCAACCATCAGAGAAGGTGCGTTGCCAACGGTGCCCTGCTGTCCCTCCCCCGCCGCGAGGTATCCGTTTACGATTGTCGCGAAGTAATCATCTGCCAACCCGGGTATGACCGGTTCTGACGTCTCGAATTCCTCCACCATACGCCAGCATGGCCCCTCGGCCGTTGCAAACGGCACCTCATATCGGCGTATGCGCTTGTTCGGCACCTGCGCCAGATGCTCCGAATGATGCAGCAGTGTCATGGTGTCCCGCGGTGCACCAACCATCAGCACCTTGCTGCCCGCCTGAACGAGCTTGGCCAGAGGCGAGCCCTCGCCGTAGCCGTAGTCCAACGGATGGTCCGCGGCCGCCCGTGCTCCAATGGCGGCTACGGAAGCGCCGGGATTACCGCTACGGTAAGCGCCAGGCGTCGTGCGGACGAACTCGGCCAGAATGCCATAGTCTCGCGCTGCGCGAGACGTTGCCGGATCGAACGGCGGCACATGGGGGCGCCATTCAAGCGGCACCCGTCCGGCTGCATCCAGCAACGAGTCATAGGCCCCGTCCCAGTCCGTATAGGCGATCAGCGTTCCATCCGCGCCGACAGCATCCAGCAGCGCGCCAATCAGGGCATCGGGTCCGTTTAGCAACGGGCCCACCGTACTCATGGCCGCATGCACCATCACCATATCGCCAGCGCGAATGCCGAGCCGCTGCAAGTCCTGTCGGAGCGAAGCTCGGGTGTGAAATGTCGGTGGTGATGTCATGCGCGGGAAGCTCCAGACGGTAGGCCGGGATCGGGATCAGACGCTACCCGCCTTGGCATCGTCCTGAAAGAACAGCCTGGTTATGTCGGCTTTCCGGGAAACCAGGTCTGCCACCGTGTATCCGTCCAAGACGGCCATGAAGGCACGAATTGCCTCGTTCAGTACGCTGGTGAAGCCACAGGCCGGCGCAATGATGCACGAACCGCAGTCCACGAGATCAAAGCCTTCCTCTGTCTGGCGTACAACAGCACCCACATTGATCTCCTCCGGCGGCCTCGCCAGACGAATACCGCCGAAGCGACCGCGAACGCTTGAAACGAATCCCGCACGGCCAAGATCATGAACCACCTTCATCAGATGGTTCTGGGAAATGCTGTATGCTCTTGCAATCTCAGGAATCGAACACAGTTCATCCGGCCGGGATCCGAGATAAATCAGCACCCGCATGGCATAGTCGGTATAGCGCGTGAACCGCATCGAACGTCCTTCCGCCTCAGGGCCTAACCAGGCTGTGACATAATGTGCTCATATAGGAATTGCGGTTGCCTCATTAAATGTAAGTTTATACATGTATGTTTAATACATGAATGAGACTGTTCTCGGAGACGACAAGTTTTTCCCTGCTGCGGCAGACGGGATCGCTTCGGAACAACAATCTCATGCCCGGGCAGGGCGGCCCCCTTCCCTCTCTGTGTACTGCGTAGCCCTTGCTTGAATCTGGAGACGCAAATGGCGAAGACCCTCTCCCCCAATACTATCGCCTTGGTGAAGGCCACGGTGCCCGCCCTGCAGGAACACGGCCTGGATATCGTGCGGACAATGTACAGTCGCATGTTCCAGAACCCGGCCATTCGGGACCTGTTCAACCAGTCTCACCACAACGGCGAGGCCCCGCAGCATCGCGCCCTGGCCATGGCAATTCTGGCCTACGGTAGCAATATCGACAATCTCGGTGCCCTGACCGGCGCGGTCGAGCGTATCGCCCAGAAGCATGTAGGCCTGCAGATTCTGCCCGAGCATTATCCGTACGTGGCCGAGGCCCTGCTCGGCGCGATCAAGGAAGTGCTGGGTGATGCCGCGACCGAGGAAATCCTCGCCGCTTGGGGCGAAGCCTACTGGTTCCTCGCGGATATCCTCATCAACCGCGAAGCGCAGCTCTACCAGGAGACTGCAGACGCCAAGGGCGGCTGGACCGGCTGGCGTGATTTCAGGGTCGAGGAAGTTCGCCCGGAAAGTTCCGTCATCACGTCCTTCGTGCTGCGCCCGGTCGACGGCAAGCCGGTGGTGCGTCACAAGCCGGGTCAGTACCTCACTTTCTGGCTGACCGTTCCCGGCCAGCCGCCGGTGAAGCGCAACTACAGCATTTCCAGCGCACCGAATGGGGAGACCTACCGCATCTCCGTGAAGCGCGAGCCGCATGGCCTTGCGTCTGGATGGATGCACGGCGAGGTCACGCCGGGCACAATCCTCAAGGTCGGTGCGCCTGCGGGCGACTTCTACCTGGAGAACAAGCCGCAGCAGCCGCTGGTTCTGTTGTCAGGCGGCGTCGGTCTCACGCCCATGGTCTCGATTCTGGAGACTGCCGCCGCTAACGGCTGGGATGGAGAGGTGCACTTCGTTCACGGAACGCAGGACGGCAGCACCCATGCACTTGGCGATCATGTGCGCTCGTTGGCCAGCATGTGTCCGAAAGCGAAGGTGTCAATCTTCTATGAGACGCCCCACGTCGAAGATACCGCCGGCTACGATGAGGCTGGCCTGATCAACGAGGCCTGGCTCGCCGCCAATACGCCGGTTGAGACTGCCGACTACTATGTCTGCGGGCCTAAGGCGTTCATGCGGGCCATGGTGGCAGCGCTTGGGCGTCTCGGCGTCGAGCAAAGCCGCATTCATTATGAATTTTTCGGCCCGGCAGATGAACTGTTGGCGGCCTGATCCGTATTACTCTAACGGAATGACCTGTTCCATTGGGAGGGTGGCTTGCCACCCTCTCTTTTTTTATGCCTGTCTTGGCTGACTCCGGCCGATGCGGAACCGCCAGCCTCTCCCCGCGCTCCCCCTGCAGGTTTGATAGTCATGCAGGAACCACCTCATGAACCAACAGGAACGCCAGATCATCGAGAGCCTGTTCGCCCGACTCCGACAGGTTGAGCAGCAAACCCCCGGTCGCGACCCCGAGGCCGAACGGTTCATCCATGGCCAGCTACAGAACCAGCCTGGCGCGGCCTACTATCT
>NZ_DATBUP010000072.1:0-21867 GCF_036515995.1 Pedomonas sp.
CGCCCCCGCCGCCCCCGCCGCCGCCGCCGCCGCCGCCGGCTCCTGAGCCCGCTCCGGCACCGGCTCCGGTCCCGGGTCCGTTCATGGTCTTCTTCGAATTCGATAAGGCCGAGCTGACCGCTGACGCACAGCAGGTTCTGAACCAGGCCGTGGAAGCCTTCAAGGCTGGCACTCCGGTTCAGGTTCTGGTCCAGGGCCACACCGACCGTTCGGGTTCGGACGCCTACAACCAGAAGCTCTCCGAGCGCCGCGCTGCTGCTGCCAAGGCATTCCTGACCAGCAAGGGTCTGCCGGGCGATGCGGTGAAGACCGAAGCTTTCGGTGAAAGCCAGCCGCTCGTCGACACCGCTGACGGTGTTCGTGAGCCGCAGAACCGTCGCGTCGAGATCAAGGTCGCTCAGTAAGCGATCCGTCTCTACGACGACCGATCAAAGGGAGCGCCCGGCAGATTTGCCGGGCGTTTTCTTTTGCTCGCAGAAGGCGCAAGGCGGGGCAGGGGCGACTGGATCAGACCGGGCGAGGACATGGCGTAACGAAAAAAGGGCGCTCCCGAAGAAGCGCCCCGGACATGTGAAGACTGTGCCTGCGTTTACTGCCGGATGGTTGCGGCGCTGGCGATGAGGGTGCCGTTGACCAGCTGGGTGAAAGTGGGCTGAGCCCCCCGGGCCACGGTCAGCAACTGGTTCGGAGCGGCGTTCATGGCCTCGACGCTGATGTCGGCAGCCTTGGTGCAGAAGAGAACCTTCTGCTTGATCGTCGCGAAACGGTTATAGGTCTGCGTATTGATGCGGTCGAACTTGGCCTGGCCGCCACGCTTGCTGACCAGCGAGTTGTAAACCCGCTTCAGCTCGTCCTCATGCAGACGGATGAAGGTGTTGTAACGATCGGGCAGGGCCAGCATCGGATCGCTCTGGCATTGTAGCGCCGCCACGTTCAGTGCGGCGCGCATGTCCCAGATGGCTTCCAGCTCGGCGGTGGAAGCGCTGCTCGCAGCCGGAGCCGAAGGCTTGCGCGGGGCAGCCTTCGCGTGAGCCTGAGCGGAGACAAGCAGCCCCGCCAGTACGATAGATGCAGTGATCGTCTTCATGAGCGCAGAATTACCGTCGGCCACGGGTTGGTCAAGAGCCCACGACGCCAAATGAGACAGATTGCGAAAAAGGCGGAAAACGGCCCCGAAACGGCTGCTGGCAAAGGGAAGTGGCGCCGTGTTCGACCAGGCCGGGCGGGCCGGAAAACGGCACCGTGATCGCCTTGAAAACGGGTGCCCGGCTGGTCGATGGGGCGCGCCGCACGTGCGCCTCAGGATGAAAACCGCAGCGGCGGTATGTGCGCAAGGGGGCGGGCTCAGCCGAGCAGGCGGCCGAGCTTCATGGCAACGCCGATATCGCCTTCCACCTTAATCTTCCCGAACATGAAGGCGGCCTGCGCGCTCTTGCGGCCTGCGATGATGTCCAGAAGGTCCGTCAGCTTCACCTTGATGGTGCAGTCCGCCGGGCCGTCTTCGTTGGTAATGGTGTTGGGACTGGCCACGCCATCGAAGCGGATCAGGCCGTCTGGGCCGAAATCCAGCTTGATGATATTGGGCACGCCCACGTCCTGGCTGAGCTTGCCGCGCAGCTTCTCGGTCAGTTCCGCAAGAGTCACTGGTATTTTCTCCTGAAACACAAGTGTGGCGTCCCGCCTGCGCCGGCGCGTGCCTGTGCGGGGGGCGGGGCCGCGGTGAAAGAATGCACGAGAGTATTTCTCGTTATGATTGCATCAAATCACAGCTACTCAAGTTTTTTTGTTGGCGCCGCTCTCGTCTGCGACGGGGTGTCCTACCCGATTTGAGGGGTGCTCTAACGGTTCTGATGTTCGAGGTCAAAAAAAGAAAGGCCGCCCGATTGGGCGGCCTTCCTCAAGCTCGCTCTGCGAAAGCTTACTGAGCAGCGGCGTCAGCCGGAGCAGCAGCAGCGTCAGCAGCGGTCGCGTCAGCAGCGCCTTCAACGGCAGCAGCAGCGTCAGCAGCAGCGTCTGCGCCAGCGTCAGCAGCGGCGTCAGCGGTTGCGCCAGCGTCGATGGCTGCGTCGGTCACTGCGTCTGCGGTCTCAGCAGCAGCGTCAGCAGCAGCTTCGGTCTGCTCAGCAGCAGCGTCGGTAGCAGCCTGCTCGCCACCGCCGCAAGCGGCCAGAGCAACAGCTGCGCCAGCAACCAGAGCAGCGGACTTCAGTTTCAGCAGAAGATCACCCATGTTTGACTCCTTAGATTTGTCAACGAGTGGTTTTGGTTAGCCCGTGTTGTCCCCAAACCGCGCGGAACCTTAGCCACAATTGGTCAGCGTAACAAGCGGCTTAATGATTGCTACCTCGCCATTTTTCCAAGCCTTTTTTGCCCAGCATGGTGGGGAGGAATCTTCCGCCGCAGCGCCGCCGTATCCCAAGCGTGACCGTAACGCAATAGGGACAATGCTTAACTCTACTAAAATGATTTGGCTAAAAGTGTTGAGGCCGTAAGTATCAGAAAAATCCCGAAAATTCTGCGCAGCCTTTGGGCCGGAAGCGCGTGAGCGAGCCGCACGCCGACCGGTGCGAGCGCCATCATGGGGACCAGCATCAGGCAAAACGGCACCAACTGGATAAAACCGAAATGGGGAGCCGTGCTCGAGTCGACTCCCCAGCCGGAATAAACCCACCCCAGAAGGGCCGGAACGGCGATGCACGCGCCCAGCGCCGAGGAGGTGCCGACTGCCCGGTGGACCGGCAAGCCAAAGGCGCTGAGGGTGGGGACGCTGAGCGAGCCCCCGCCTATGCCCATCCACGACGACAGCAGGCCGATAACGCCGGCGATGACGGCCTGCACGGGTTTGCCCGGCAGGGTGGGGGAGATGACCGGCACAGGCCGCCCACGGACCATCAGCCCGCCAACGAGGATGATGACGGTGCCGAAGATAATGCCCAGGACCTTGGTGGGAAGCCAGGCAGCGACGGCACCGGCCAGAAATGCCCCAAGACCGATGGCAGGCCCCCACACCTTGAGGACGGACATCTCCACCGCGCCGCGCCGGTAGTGGGAGCGGGCGGAGATGATGGAGGTGGGCACGATCAGCGCGACCGAGGTGGCAACGGCTGCATGCATGGTGACGTCTGGCGAGAGGCCGAGCGTCGGGGCCAGGAACCGCATCGCCGGGACGATCACCGCACCTCCGCCGACGCCGAACAGGCCGGCAAGAATGCCGCACAGACTGCCTATGAGGAGGCTGAGAACGATCAAAGCAACCGACATGTTCTCTCCATTGGCGTGCCGTGTTCGCTGCGTGCGGAAAGGGCCGCCTTTTGCCGGAAAATGGTTTATGAGCGTTGCCGAACGGGAAGGCCGGCAACGGCTGAGCCCAGTCTTCTAGCCGGAACATCACTGACATGCACCCATTGCCCTTCAGAATCGTCGCCGCGTTCCTGGCTTATGTCGTCGTTGGCGGGCTGATTGCGCTGGCCGCAACCTTGCTGGCGGATGCGGACGCGAAGACGGCTCTGCTGATCGGTTTGCTGGTGGTGGGGGTTGGCCTGCTGTTCCAGCTGGTGCTGAACATGGCCGGAGAGCGGCGGCGCATGGTCTCATGGGTTGCGGAGCAGGACCGCCTGCTGCCGGAGCTGAACGAGCGGCTGATGCGCATGGAAGAAAACATGTCCGTCGTGCTGAACGGAGGGACTGCGCACCACAACAATAAGGTGGAAGAGCTGGCAGCCGAGCTGAGCCTCTTGCGGCAGATGATGGAGCGGCTGGCGAGCGAGGGCCGGTTCCCGAGCGGCGGGCTTGGGGAAAACCGGGAGCTGGCGGGGGGCGACGCCTCGCGCGATGTGGCGGCGCTGCTGCGCTCTGCCCTGAAGGACAGCCGGGTGGATCTCTATCTCCAGCCGATCGTGCGGCTGCCGAGCCGGAAGGTGGTGTACTACGAGGCCTTCTCCCGTCTGCGGGATGAACAGGGCCGGGTGTTCGCACCGGGGCATCATCTGGACGACCTTGGAGACGCGCCGGATGCCGGGCTGGTGCCGCTGCTGGACAATCTGCTGCTGTTTCGCTCGATCAACCTGATCCGGCGGCTGGGGCCGCGCCGGCCGGAGGTGAAGCTGTTCTGCAATATGTCCACCAGTTCGCTGGCGGACGGCAGCTTCCTGCCGGAACTGGCGGACTTCCTGAGGCAACAGCCGGAGCTGGCCGGGCGGCTGGTGTTCGAATTCTCGGCGCGGGATCTGGCACGGATGCCGGAGGCGTCCGAAGGGTATCTGGAGGAGCTGGCCGAACAGGGCTTCGCCTTCTCCATAGATAATGTGACGGACATCGGCACGCTGGACCCGGCGCAGCTGGCCGCGCTCAACGTGCGGTTCGTGAAAGTGGACGCGGCGCATCTGCTGGCGGCGGAGACGCAGGTGCCCAAGTCTCGGCTGGCCGCCGGCTTCGAGGCGCATGGCGTGACGCTGGTCGCCACCCGCATCGAGACGGACAGGACGGTGGCCGAGGTGCTGGATCTGGGCGTATCGTGCGGGCAGGGCTACCTGTTCGGCAAGCCCCGACCCGGCCGCGCCGCCGCCGGAAGCGCCGGCTTTCGCAGCCTGCGCCGGTAGGGGCTGCTGCCCCTCGTCAGTAAAGAATTAAGCATTATAAACTAGTCTCATGCATCTGTGCCGAGTGGCATTGAAGCGGGCAAGCCATAAGGACGAGAACTTGATGCGATTGCGGGGAATCCGTTTGGGTGCGACGGGCGTGGGCGTTGTTTCCGGCAGTTTCCTGCTTGGTCTGGGGTTGGCCTGGTATCTGACAGGCGACAACCGCATGGCGCTGCTCACCGGCTTCGCTTTTGCTGCGCTTGGGACGCTTCTCTATCTGGTTCTCGTCGTGGATCGGTACTGGACGGACATGGAACAGCGTATGGAGAGGGCGATGAACTGCTGCCCGCAACTGACAGAACGCGTTGCGCAGCTGGAAATCGACATGGCTGGGCTGGTGATCGACATGCAGGGGCGTGACGGCCAGCCAACCACCGAACTTGCAGCCGAAGTGGAAGTGCTGCGGGATATGGTGGAGCGGCTGGTCGGCCTGCGCCTGAAGCTTCTGGCTGCCGGACAGGAGGTGATTCCACCCGCGCCGAAGGTCAACATGACCTCCGTCCTGCAAGGCGCGTTGCAGGAAAGCCGGGTCGATCTCTACCTGCAGCCCATCGTGCAGCTTCCGGAGCGCAAGGCGGTTTATTACGAAGCCTTCTCCCGCCTGCGCGATCTGCTGGGCAACGTCATTCCGCCCAGCGACTACATTGCCGACGCGGAGCGCTCGGGTCTGGTGTCGGCGCTGGACAATCTGCTGCTGTTCCGCTGCATCAATCTCGTGCGCAAGCTGGGCGTGAGGCGGCCGGGCGTGAAGCTGTTCGTCAACATCTCCGGACAGGTGCTGGAAGATCAGGGCTTCCTGCCCGAACTGGTCGATTTTGCCTGTGCGCACCGGGGCGGCCTGAGCGGACGGGTGGTTCTGGAAGGCGCCCTGCGCGACATGACCAAGGTCTCGCCGGCCAGCCGGGAGCATCTGGCGACCCTGAGCCGCCTTGGCTTCGCCTTCTCCATCGACCACGTGACGAGCCTGAACAGCCTCGATCCGGCGTGGATGGCAGACATGAACGTGCAGTATCTCAAGATCGACGCGGACATGCTGCTGAATGCGCCGTGCGCGGTGGATCGCCGGGAGTTCCTGGAGCGGTTCGCCAGCAACCGGATCACGATCATCGCCACCCGCATCGAGGATGAAGCAACGCTGGTCAGGCTGGGCGCGCTGGGGCTGCGCTACGGTCAGGGGTATCTGTTCGGCGAACCCAAGCCGGCGCGGCTGGACTTCGACCAGCCCAGCCGCAAGTCGGCCTGAAGGGTTCAGCCTGCGTCCGCGGCGCAGGAGGGGCCGGCGTTGGTGAAGCGCTCCAGAAACTTCGGCAGATGGCGGAGCAGGGCTTCGTCCACCTGCTGCATGGTGACGGTCTTGCCGAGCGCGGCCAGACTGGTGACGCCATATTCCGGCAGGCCGCACGGGACGATGCCGCCATAATGCGACAGATCCGGCGCGACGTTGAGCGCCAGGCCGTGCAGCGTCACCCAGCGGCGCACCCGCACGCCGATGGCGGCGATCTTCTCCTCGCGGCCGTCTTCCCGCACCACCCAGACGCCGACGCGGCCCTGACGGCGTTCGCCCTTCACGCCGAAGTCAGCGAGGGTGTCGATGATCCAGCTCTCGATGGCGCAGACGTAGGCCCGCATGTCACGCCCGCGCTTGCCGAGATTGACGACCGGATAGACGACCCGCTGACCGGGGCCGTGATAGGTGAACTGGCCGCCGCGTCCGGTCTCGAACACGGGGAAGCGTCCGGCATCCACCAGATCATCGGACTTGGCGCTGGTGCCCGCGGTGTAGAGCGGAGGATGTTCGACAAGCCAGATCAGCTCACGCTCCTGCCCATCGGCAACGGCGGCGGCGCGGGCCTCCATGGTGGCGAGCGCCTCGGGGTAGGGCACCAGAGCGGGGCTGATGCGCAGCTCCGGCTCGAGAAGGGGAGAATTTGCAGCCTCTGCCGGGGCGGATGGGTCCGAACTTAGCATCTCTTTAACCATCTTGCGTCAGTCTGGCCGACAAGGAACCAATAGGGCTTGGGCCAAAGGACTGGATATGAGCGCCGTTGACAAGGTCAAACTGGAGATCTCCGTCGTTCTCGGCCGGACCAAGATGCCGATCAAGCATCTTTTGAAAATGGGCCGTGGCGCGGTGATCGACCTGGACGCGCGCCACGACGATCCCGTGTGGATCTATGCCAACGATGAGCTGATCGCCAGAGGCGAAATCGTCCTGCTGGGCGAGCGCATCGGCGTGACGATCGTCGAGCGCGTCCGCCGCGCCGCCTAAGACCCTTTTTCCCATTGAATCGAACCGGCTTGCACCGAGGCGCGGCTTTCCGTCCCTCGCGTCCGCAGGGTGCCTGAGGCATATACCAAAGGCGAAGCGGACCAAGGGAGTATGGATATGGTCAAGTCGTCGGTACTGTTCGTGTGTCTTGGCAACATCTGCCGTTCGCCGACGGCGGAGGGAATCTTCCGCCAACTTGTGGACGAGGCGGGGCTGTCCGGCAGGATCGAGATCGACTCTGCGGGCACCGCGGGCTGGCATACGGGCAAGGGGCCGGACCCGCGCAGCTGCGCCATGGCCGGGAAGTATGGCGTTGATATCACCGGCCTGCGGGCGCGGCAGCTTCACCAGAATGATTTCGAGCGTTTCCGGTTCGTCATCGCACTGGACCGGGACAACCTGAAGGACATCCGCGCCGTGGCGCCCGCCGGTCACAGCGCCAGCATCAAGCTGCTGCTTGATTTCGTGCCGGGCATGGAAGGCCAGCCGGTGCCTGACCCTTACTACGGCGAGGAAGCCGACTTCGAGGAAACCTACCGCCTCGCCCGGCTGGGCTGCGAGGCGCTGCTGGATGCGGTGCGGGCGGAATTGTCCGCCGTTTCTGCCTGAGCAGGCGAGGGCGGGCAGCCGCACAGCAGCCTGCCCTTCATGGCTTATGGCCTGCGGGATTGCCTGCGTCGCAGGGTCACGACTGCCACCGCGCCGAGGCCGAGGAGGCCGATCATGCCGGGTTCGGGTACCTCGCCCGGTGGCGGGCCGCCGTTATCGCAGGCTGGCTGGCCAAGGCCGCAGCTTCTGAAGGTGCCGCTCTCAAGAAACACGGCAGAGTCGAAGAAGGGATCGAAGGTATCCCCAATCGACAGGACCAGCGTGTTGATGACGCCCGGCGTGACATCCGCCACCAGATCGAAGACCTGCGTGAACCCACCGAGATCAAGGTCGCTGATGTCGCCGTTGCGGTTGTCTCGGAAGAGGTCGCAGTTGCTGGGGTCGTTGCCGAACGTGTCGCCGCAGTTGACGGTGTTGATGCCGACCGGCGTGGTGGTGCTGGGGACGAGCGCACGGTTTTGGCCGTTCACCAGGAACACGAACACGTCATTGAAGAAGCTGTTGACGAAATCCGGGTATTCCCGCGAGGCGAAGACGTAGGAAAACGTGATCTGGTTGCCGATCGGCGTGAACTCGATGGTCATGGTGGAGGCGTTGGTGGTGGGAAAGCCTCCGTTGAAATTCTCGAGGATAGGATTGCCCAAGGCAACGTTGTTCACGTTCGCGTCTGTGGCCAGGGAGCCGACGGCGCCGGTCGTCAGGGCCACGCCCCGATCGAAACCGATGTTCGAGCTGTTGCCGTTGGTGAACAGGCCCGAGGCAATGTTCGCACCATTGTAAAGCACCGAGTTGACGGTGATGCCAGAGTTGCTTGCCAGCAGGTCAGAGACGAGCGCTTCCGGCGTCGTGGCGTTGAGATCGGTGAAAGAGGGGACGGCGTGTGCGGTGCCGATGATGCCGCCGGAGAAGAATACGACAGCCACAAATCCAAGCAAACGCATGAGAAGGCTCCTCTTGGTTGGTCACAGCTGCCGCCATGGAATGCCACGCAAATTTCGGGCCATGACCTTCCTGAGAAAATTTCCAGAACAACTTGAACGGGAAGGCAATGATCGGGTTGTGCCTCCCCCGCAACAGTTGGTGGTTACTGTAAAACTAACCGGCAGGTGGCCGCTGGGTTCCCAATTATAAACTAAACGGCTTAATCGGGTTGGCGGCCCGAGGGGTAATGCTGCTTCATTGGAGCGGAATAGACAGGAAGGGCGGGATTGACCCGCCCTTTAAGCAGAACCGGATATTTCAACAGGGGTTTGGTCAGCGCCGACGGCACGAGCGGCGCAGGCCGCCCATAGCCAGCAGCGCCATGCCTGCAATGCCGAGCATGCCCGGTTCGGAAACAGGCGAGGGGCCGGGCTGGCAGGGAGGCTGGTCGGGGCCGCCGCAGACGGCCAGCGAGCCGCCGCTGAGGAACACCACGGAATCCAGAATGTCATCCTGCGTGTCGCCGATAACGAGGGTCAGAGTATTGACCACGCCCGGGTTTACGGCGGCGATGACGTTGAAGATCTGGGTGAAGCCGCCAAGATCGAGATCGCTGATATTTCCATTCCGATTGTCGCGGAACAGGTTGCAGTTCGTTGGATCGTCGCCGTTCTCATCCCCGCAGTTGACCGTGTTGATGGAGACGGCGGTGTCAGTGCCAGGAATGAGAGCCCGGTTTTCACCGTTCACCAGCAGGGCGAAGGCGTCGTTGTAGTCGTCATTGACGTAGTCTGGATATTCACGCGAGCCGAAGACGTAAGAGAAGGTGATTTGATTGCCCTGCGGCGTGAAATCGATGGTCAGGGTGGAGGCGTTAAAGGTCGGTCGGTTGCCGTTGTAGGCTTCCAGCAGCGGATTGCCGGCAGCTCCGTTGTCGTCCGAGAAGTCACTGGCCATGTTGCCAAGGATACCGGAACTCAGAACGAGGCCCTGGTTGATGCCGACGTTCGAGCTGTTGCCGTTGCTGAACAGGCCGGATGCCTCGTTCGCGCCGGTATAGGACACCGAATTGATGGTAATGCCGCTCCCGCCTGACAGAAGCGAGTTAACCAGATCCTCTGGTGTCACGGTATTGAGGTCGGAAAAGACCGGGGCGGCACTGGCAGGTGCGCTACCGATGCAGCCAGCCAGAAGGAGGGCGGCAGCAATTTTTATTTTGTTCATTGAAAGGCTCCCCTTGAATGACGACGGATATCCGTCGCCGGGGAGAAAGCAATTTCAGGGCCAACAAATTACACGGTCAAAAACTCGGTTCGCCAGAATGGCTTGGGAAGAGTTGTTTCAGAATGAAAATCAAATACGTACTTTTTACTTGTTAGTATTTCCGACAGCCGAGGGCAGGCATAGAAGAAGGGCGGCCCGGAGGCCGCCCGCACGCATCGGATACTCAAGCGGAAGCGGTTCTCAGCCTTAGGCCCGGCGACGCGAGCGACGCAGGCCGCCCACGGTCAGCAGCGCCATGCCTGCAATGCCGAGCATTGCGGGTTCGGAGACCTCTTGCGGATTGCACGGCGGCTGGTTCGGGCCGCCGCAGACCGTGAGCGACCCACCCCGCAGGAAAACGGCGGAGTCAAAGACGGAGTCGCCGGAGTCAGCGATGGAGAGCACAAGGGTATTGACGACGCCCGGGTTAACATTGGCGATGATGTCAAACACCATTGTGAAACCGCCCAGATCCAGATCGCTGAGATTGCCGTCGCGGTTGTCTCTGAACAGGTTGCAATTGCTGGGATTGGAGCCGTCTGCTTCGCCGCAGTTGATGGTATTGATGGAGACCGGCGTGTTGGTTCCGGGGATGAGCGCGCGGTTCTCTCCGTTCACCAGGAAGGCGAAGACGTCGTTCACGTCCCCGTTGACGTAGTCCGGATATTCGCGGGAGGCGAATACGTAGGAGAACGTCATCTGATTACCGGTCGGCGTGAACTCGATCGTGAGCGTGGACGCATTATTGGTCGACAGGCCGCCGTTGTAGGCCTCCAGCATCGGGTTGCCGGCGCTGCCATTGTTGTCGCTGAAACTGGATTCCATCTCAGACAGATAGCCGCTGGACAGCACGATACCCTGATCGATGCCGATATTGGAGCTGTTGCCATTGTTGAAGAGACCGGACGCGTTGCCTGCCCCGCTGTAAGCGGCGGAATTGATGGTGATGCCGCTGCCGGCGGATAGCAGCGCATTGGCCATGCCCAGCGCGGTGGTCGAGTTCATGTCTGTGAAGACCGGGGCGGCGACGGCCGCGCCGCTGATGCCGCTTGCCAGCAACGCAACGGTAAAAAGCTTCAACGTATGCATGCAGTGCTCCTGTGAACGACGGTTCATGTTCCGCGTCACATGGAAGCAATTTAGGTGCCAATTTTAAGACTAGTTTATAAAGACTATAATTTCCGAGGCTTGTGATCTCTATGCGGCATCTAACCCACTATATTCATTATATTTTGTCAATAATTCCGACGCTTCTTCAGGCGTCCTGAACCTCGGCAGAGGCCAGTCTTCTGCGGGTTAGAGCAGCGCCGCAAACGCAACGGGCGCTGCCACCCTGGAGTGACAGCGCCCGCTGTTTTTCTGACCTGTCGGGGGTGCAGAAATATTTGTTGGTCGCACTTTCTTAAGCGCAGGGCTCACGCCCTGCTCGAAAGCTGCTCCTTAGTTCTTGGTCTGGTCGACCAGCTTGTTGGCGCTGATCCACGGCATCATGGCGCGCAGCTTGGCACCGGTTTCCTCGATCTGGTGGCGCTTGGCCGCAATGCGGCTGGCCTTCAGCTCGGGCTGGCCGGCGCGGTTGTCGAGCACGAAGTCCTTCACGAAGCGGCCAGACTGGATGTCAGCCAGTACGCGCTTCATTTCCTTCTTCGTCTCTTCGGTGATGATGCGCGGGCCGGTCTTGATGTCGCCGTACTCGGCGGTGTTCGAGATCGAGTAGCGCATGTTGGCGATGCCGCCTTCATACATCAGGTCGACGATCAGCTTCAGCTCGTGGAGGCACTCGAAGTAGGCCATTTCCGGAGCGTAGCCGGCTTCCACCAGCGTCTCGAAGCCAGCCTGGACCAGCGCGGTTGCGCCGCCGCAGAGCACGGCCTGCTCACCGAACAGGTCGGTTTCGCACTCTTCGCGGAAGTTGGTCTCGATGATGCCCGAGCGGCCTCCGCCAACGCCCGAAGCGTAGGCCAGAGCGATGTCGTGAGCGTTGCCGGAAGCATCCTGATGGATGGCGATGAGGCACGGCACGCCGCCGCCCTTCACATACTCGCCACGCACGGTGTGGCCCGGGCCCTTCGGCGCGATCATGATCACGTCGATGTCAGCCTGCGGCTCGATGAGGCCGAAGTGGATGTTCAGACCGTGAGCAAAGGCGAGGGCCGAACCCGGCTTCATGTTGCCCTTCAGGTCGTTTTCCCAGATGGCGGCCTGATGCTCGTCCGGAGCCAGGATCATCAGGATGTCGGCCCACTGGGCGGCGTCCTTGTTGCTGAGCACCTTGAAGCCGGCAGCTTCGGCCTTCTTGGCGGAAGCCGAACCCGGACGAAGCGCGATCGCGACTTCCTTCACGCCGGAGTCGCGCAGGTTCTGCGCGTGAGCGTGGCCCTGGCTGCCGTAGCCAAGGATGGCAATCTTCTTGCCCGTGATCAGGTTCAGGTCGGCGTCGCGATCGTAATAGACGCGCATGTGTTCGTCCCTTCTGTTGTCTTCCGGCCCGGGGAACCCGGCCCCTTTGAGGTTTGCCTGTCAGATCTGGCGATCTGTGGTTGTTGTTACTGTGCGGTCGTCAGGGTGGTGGTGCCGCGCGCAATGGCGACGACGCCGGTGCGGCCCACTTCGGCCAGACCGAGTTCCCGCATCAGTTCGATGAACGTGTTCACCTTGTCGGACGAGCCGGTGATCTCGAACACGAAGCTCTGGGTGGAGGCATCGACCACGCGGGCGCGGTAGATGTCGGCCAGGCGCAGGGCCTCGACCCGCTTCTCGCCCTGACCCACAACCTTCACCAGCGCCATCTCGCGCTCGATGTGCGGCCCCTGAACCGTGAGGTCGGCCACGGAGTGAACCGGAACCAAACGCTCGAGCTGGGCCTTTATCTGTTCGATGACCACCGGTGTGCCGGAGGTGACGATGGTGATGCGGCTGATCGACTGGTCCTGCGTGACCTCGGCCACCGTCAGGCTGTCGATGTTGTAGCCGCGGCTGGAGAAAAGGCCGATCACGCGCGCCAGAACGCCTGCCTCGTTATCGACGAGGACGCTGAGGGTGTGGCGTTCAATCTGACTGGTCTGCTGCAACATGGTTCATCCTTGGATCAAGCGCGCCGCGTGCAGGGCGCTGCCACAAGCTCCGTGGGGAAGGGGAAGGGCTCCCGGCGCAAGGCCGGGAGCCGGATCGCTTAGACGAGGGCCTGAGCCTCCTCGGACAGTTCGCCCGAGACCTGCTCGGGGCCGAGAATCATCTCGTTGTGGCCCGCGCCCGATGGCACCATCGGGAAGCAGTTTTCCAGCTTGGCGACG
The DNA here is from genome assembly GCF_036515995.1 of Pedomonas sp. Classification (NCBI taxonomy): domain Bacteria; kingdom Pseudomonadati; phylum Pseudomonadota; class Alphaproteobacteria; order Sphingomonadales; family Pedomonadaceae; genus Pedomonas; species Pedomonas sp. The sequence continues at coordinate 12,996 of NZ_DATBUP010000072.1, forward strand.
CGGCAGTCCACCATCACCGGGCCGGGGGTCTCGATCATCTGCCTGATGCCGGCGTCCAGGTCCGCTTCCTTGTCGATGCGCAGGCCGGTCCAGCCATAGGCCTCGGCCAGCTTCACGAAGTCTGGGAGGGCTTCCGAATAGCTCTCGGAGTAGCGGCCTTCATAGGTCAGATCCTGCCACTGGCGGACCATGCCCATGTATTCGTTGTTCAGGATGAAAATCTTCACCGGCAGGCGATACTGCTTGGCGGTGGACATCTCCTGAATGTTCATCAGGATCGAAGCTTCACCTGCAATGTCGATGACCAGCGCATCCGGGTTGCCCATCTGCGCGCCAATGGCGGCGGGCAGGCCATAGCCCATGGTGCCGAGGCCGCCCGAGGTCAGCCACTTGTTCGGATCTTCAAAGCCGAAGTACTGAGCCGCCCACATCTGATGCTGGCCGACCTCGGTGGTGATGATCGGGTTCCGGTCCTTCGTGGCCTCGTACAGGCGCGAAATGGCGTGCTGCGGCAGGATCACGTCACCGCTCTGGCGGTAAGCCAGGCACTTGCGCTCACGCCACGTGTTGATCTGGCTCCACCAGCCGTCCAGCGGCTGGGAAGAGAGCTTCCGCTCCTTCCAGATGCGAATCATCTCGGCCATGACGCGACCGACGTCACCGACGATGCCGATGTCGACAAGAATGTTCTTGTTGATGGACGAGCGGTCGATATCGACGTGGATCTTCTTCGAGCCCGGCGAGAACAGATCGACACGACCGGTCACGCGGTCATCGAAGCGCGCGCCGAGGCAGATGAGGACGTCCGCGCCGTGGGTGGCGAGGTTCGCCTCATAGGTGCCGTGCATGCCCAGCATGCCGAGGAACGCCGGAGACTGGGACGGGAACGCGCCCAGACCCATCAGCGTGGAGGTGACCGGGAAGCCGGTCAGTTCCTGAAGCTCGCGCAGCAGGTTCGCGGCCTCCGGACCCGAATTGATGATGCCGCCCCCGGTGTAGAGCACCGGGCGCTTGGCGTTCGCCATCAACTCGATCGCGGCCTCGATATCCGTCTGCTCGCCCTGGACGATCGGGCGATAGGTCTTGTGCTCGATCTTGCCAGGGTTGCGGTAGGCCGCCTTGGCGATCTGGATATCCTTTGGGATGTCGATGACAACCGGACCAGGGCGGCCGTTCGTGGCGATATAGAACGCCTCGTGGACGACGTCGCCCAGGCGATTCACGTCCTTCACCAGATAGTTGTGCTTCGAGCAGTGGCGGGTGATGCCGACCGTGTCGCACTCCTGGAAGGCGTCGTTGCCGATCATGTGCGTGGCGACCTGACCGGTCAGCACGACGATGGGAATCGAATCCAGCAGCGCATCGGTAATGCCGGTGACGGCATTGGTCGCGCCCGGACCGGACGTGACCAGAACCACACCCGGCTTGCCGGTGGAGCGGGCATAGCCTTCCGCCGCATGCACAGCGCCCTGCTCGTGGCGGGCAAGGATGTGGCGGATGCGATTCTGCCGGAAAAGCGCGTCATAGATGGGAAGTACAGCGCCACCGGGGTATCCGAACACGACCTCTACGCCCAGGTCCGTCAGGGCCTGAACGATGATTTCCGCGCCGGGGATCGGCTCGCTGCTCATGCTTCCACTCCTTCAGTGCCGCGCAGTTTGCGGCGCTTGCAACTTTCATGCGCGGCACGCAGGGAATACCTTCCCCAGCATATGCCGCGATGCACAATGTCGGCTTAGGTATTGTTTAAAACTTTCAAAGTCAAGCCGCCATCTCGTAATATTGTTGCGATTTTCTTTTTCTGGTTTTCTGGATCGTGCGTGCCGATGAAATGCCAGTCCCGACACTGGTTGCGAAACCAGGTATATTGACGCTTGGCATAATTGCGCGTCGCCTGCTGGGCGGTTTCTACAGCCTCTTGTAATTCTATGCCTTTTTCCAGGAAGGCTGCGAACTCCGGCACCCCCACGGCCTTCATGACGGGCAGCTCTGGAGCAAGGTCTCGAGCGAGCAAGTTTTTTACCTCGTCGATCGCGCCGAGAGCGACCATGCTTTCGAGCCGTTTGTCGCAGCGCTCGTAAAGAATCTCACGCGCGGGAAGGATGACGCAACGGATGATCGGCCCGACGTCTTCCCGGTCGGCCAGACCGCCGGTCCGTTCCTGCTGGAACTGGCTGAGCGGCGTGCCGGTGGCCAGCACCACTTCCAGCGCGCGAGCGATTCGCTGCCGATCACGCGGGCCGAGGCGGGCGGCGGTGACAGGATCAAGGCTGGCAAGCTCGGCATGCAAGGCGTCAGGGCCTTGCGTTTCCATGCGGGCGCGCACGTCGGCGCGAACGCTCTCCGCAATGTCGGGCACGGGCACGATGCCATGGAGCAGCGTGCGCAGATACAGCCCGGTGCCGCCGGTCACGATGGGCAGGCGGCCCTGCGACCATGCGGCCTCCACTTCCCTGGTTGCGGATTCGGCCCACCAGGCGGCAGAGCTGGCCTCGCTGCCGTCCAGAACGCCGTAGAGGCGGTGGGGCGCGCGGGCTTCATCCTCGGGCGAGGGGCGGGCGGTCAGTACCGAGAGATCGCGGTACAGCTGAAGCGCATCGCCATTGATGACGGTGCCGGGTGCATTTTCCGCCAGCCATAATGACACAGCCGACTTGCCGCTTGCCGTCGGTCCGGCAATAAGCACCAGCGGATTTCGGGAAAGGTTGCTCATGTCGATGTTGGTTGCCACGCTCATCGCGCCCTGGGAAGGGCCGGTTCTTACTTCTGCCATTGTGCGCCGGGCGGCAGACGCCCTGCAAGCCGCTGGCGCGCAGGTCAGTGCGGAAGAGTGGCTTGAGGCGGAAAAGGCCGCCGATCTGTTCGCAAGCGGGCTAAGCCGGGTGCAGGCCCGTGCCGCTGTTGAAGACGCCTTGGCCGGCGAGGGCATCGACGTGATCGTGCAGGAGGCAGAGAGCCGCCGCCGCAAGCTGCTGATCGCGGACATGGACTCGACCATGATCACCATCGAGTGCATCGACGAACTGGCCGACTACGCTGGCGTCAAGGAGCAGGTGGCGCGCGTGACGGAAGCCGCCATGCGGGGCGAGCTGGATTTCGAAGGCGCGCTGGATGCCCGGGTTTCCCTGCTGGAAGAGCTGGAGGAGACCGTGCTGGAGCGCTGCTACACCGAGCGCGTGACCTTCACGCCGGGCGGCGCGGCGCTGGTGAAGACCATGGCAGCAAATGGTGCGCACACGGTTCTCGTATCGGGCGGCTTCACGTTCTTCGTCGAGCGTGTGGCGGCCAAGCTGGGCTTTGCCCAGCACAAGGCTAACGTGCTTGGCATTGCCGAGGGCAAGCTGACCGGCAAGGTGGACCGGCCGGTCATCACCGCCGCCGTGAAGCGCCAGACGCTGATCGAGGAGGCAGCAAATCGGGGCCTCAGCCTTGGCGACTGCCTTGCGGTGGGCGACGGCGCGAATGACATTCCGATGATCGAGGAAGCAGGGCTTGGCGTTGCCTTCCACGCCAAGCCGAAGACCGAAGCCGCTGCCAGCGCTTCGATTCGCTATGGTGATTTATCAGCGCTGCTGTTCGCGCAAGGCTACCGTAAGGAAGACTGGGAAGCCGCACGCTGATCGGCAGGCTTTCGGCGCAAACGAGAAAGGGGCGTCCGGCAATGGGCCGGGCGCCCCTTCTGTATCAGCAGCAGGTCTAAGGATATCAGACCGTGCGCTTGGCGGCGAGAATGCGCCGATAGGTGATGTGTCCGTCACGCAGCAGCTTGGCCCGGCGGGCCCAAAGCTCGGCTTCCTTGAAAACCACGTTGACCAGTTGGTTCTGGCCGGGCTGTGCCATGAGTTCGGCGACGATCTTGTCCGCTCCGGCCCAAGTCTGGTCGATGAGCGAGACGTACTCATTGGACAGGTTGTCATCGACGCGGACGTGATAACCGCAACTCTGAAGGATCTCGCGCAGTTCCTCGACCCGAACGAGGGTCAGGCTGCGCGGCTCGCCTTCAGCCCAATCCCGGTAAGCCGGGTGGGCGAGCGTCTGGTCGTTGGCGAGGAAATAGTCGGTAATGAGGCAGAGCCCGTCCGGCTTCAGACTTTCTTCCACCAATTCCATGAGCTGCCGCTTGTTCTCGACCAGCGAGAGGAAGCTGTCGATCATCACACGATCGTACTTGCGCTCGAACGGCTGGGGCGACGACAGGTCGAGATAGGCGAGCGGCGCCTTCTTGGCCATGCCGGCCATGGCGGACAGCTCGCTGCCTGCAGCAACCAGTGAGGTGGAGGTCTCGTAACCCGTCACCCAGACGCCGAAGGCTTCAGCCAGCGTGCGGGCAGGGCCGCCCAATCCTGCGCCGAGGTGCATCATGCTCATCTCGGGCGTCAGGGTCAGCAGCTTGGAAATGGCGACGACGTGCTCCGGGCCGCCCGGACCGCAGAATCCACGGCCCCAGATGAGCTGGGCGACATCGATCCGGTTCTCGTCCCACGGATCGACCGGCAGGTCACGCTCGGGCTCGCTGGTGGCTTCGCCCTGCAGCGGCGTGATGATGGGAGCGACGGGCTCCTTTGCCGCTGCTCGCGCCTCAGGGGGCGGGGGGCTGTTCTTCAGTTGCAGCCGTGCCAGTTCTTCGGCGTCATAGCCTTCCCACCACGCCTTCAGGCGCAAGGAGAGCGGGATCTTCGCGGGTTTCTTTGCAGCACTCATGTCGAAGAGTCCGTTACCCTGATCTGGTGATAAATCAAAGTGAACCCACCGCGGTGTCGCTTCGCCGTGCGGTGCTGATCTCAGAACTGATGATGTGAAGCGCAAACAGCACGTTCGCCTCGCCGGGGGTAAAGGCCAGGCTGATGCCGTCTTCCGTTCGGCGAACAACCGTGCCTTCGAGGCTGCCGGCGGTAGGATGCTCGAGGCGCAGCTGTGTGCCCGGGCTGGGTCCACGCCTGATCTCGACAAAAGCACCAGCCGCTGAAATGTCCCGCAGGCGTCCGTGCAGCATGCCAGCGGGCGTATAGAGAGCGCAGGGACTCCGGACCCAATACCGGGGGGCCGTGCGCCGATTCGCCGACTGATCTCCTGTAACCTGCATATTTGCTGCCCTGCAGACCTTTAAAACGCGCCTAGTCCATGGGAGATATAGGCAACAATTCGTTAATGACACTTAAAGATGGCATGGGGCAGCGGGGCAATATTGCGTTCAAGGTCATGACTTCGCATGAGAATTGCTCCGTCACGTCATGTCTTGCACAAATGAGAGGCGTCGACTAACCATTAGGGATCACGGGCAACGGGGGGCTCGTGACCGCGGCTTCGGTTGAGCGCTTTCGCAAGCGCTCCCGGAGCCGCGTACTTTTTTAGGCAACCTTCTTTCCGCTGCCCTTCTTAACAACTTCACCTGTTTTTCCGCTCTCTCCATGCGATTCGCAGTGGTTTCTTAACCGTGATTCGGTTTGAAACTCATAGTGGAGCGGTAACACTCTCTTAGCACGCGACCCCGCTACGATTTGATTTCGTTGCGCAATTTCGAGATGTTTTCCACCTTCGCGGACTGTTTTCCCGTTCCGGTTCCGTACCTGTTCCACTTCTCGATTGCCTGAAGGGCCATGCGCTCCTGATTGATCTGGCGGGCGTAGTACTCCACGAGCTGATAAGTCTGCCCGGTGATGGCTGCTGTTTCGGCCACGGAGCACCCGGCGATGAGCAGTTCGTTGACCGCGTTCTTGCGCAGCCCATGCGGCACGATGTGGGTGCCGAGCTTCTGCCCAAAGGCGGCCACCCACTTCGTCATGGTCCGCTGCGTCATCGGGGTGCCCTCGCGGTTCGTCAGAATCGTAAGGGCCGTCCTTGGGGTTGCGTCCAGTTCCGCCGCCAGTTCCGGGTGGATCGGGATAGACAGTTCCTTCCCTGTCTTCTGCTGGCGCACCCGGATCATGCCGTTACTGATCGCGCCCCATGTCATGGCGCAGCAGTCGCCGCTCCGCTGGCCGGTGTAGAGATACAGCTTCACTGCCCGCCGGAAGAGGGCGTCCGGGCTTTCGAGGGCGGCCTTGAGCACAGGCTCCGGCCACGGCTCGTGCTCGCCGACATCGAAGTTTTTGACAGCCTTCGTCGGACTGGCCTTGGCATAGTCACGGCCTATCGCCCAGCGATAGAGGGAACTGAGCGTTGCCAGCATCAGGTTGGCCTTCGCTGGCGTCGCTGCGTTTTTATCCATCATCAACTGCACGTCGCGGCGTTCGATCGTGAGCAGGGTTGCGCCATCCATCAGGCTGGCGACCTCGTCGATCATGACGCCGTAGGTCTTTTGGGTGCTGGCAGCCAGCGACCTGAAATCCGGCGATTGCTTCCACAGCGAGATCATCGCCCGCAGCGAGCCAGTCTCCTGCCGCTTCGTCTGCTCGACCTTCCGCCGCTCGCAGGCGGCATACTTTCGCATGAAGCCGTCCGGATCCGTCGCGGGGTCGGGGAGGCGCACCAGGGCGTCCTTCCCCTTGTAGTAGTGGTAGGTCTTCTTCCCGCGCTTGACCGTCTTAATGCGCTTCAGGTGCATAGAGCTTGCTCCGGCTGCGCCAATCCGCACGGCGCGCGCCCTTCAATCCATCAACATAGGCGTCGAGGTCCTGCCGGTCCCACCGCTCGCCAAAGGGCGTCGGCACGGGGAGGGGCAGTTCACCGACGGCCACCAGCTTGTCAAAGTCCCTTGAGGTTTTGCAGGCGATGTACTTGACCGCCGATCGCTTGGTCATAAGCCGCTCCTGCATCAGCGCCTCCAGTTCACAATTACGAATGCGGGCGCCACGAGCCCGAAGACGAACAGCGCAGTGAATAAGATTCTTCCTGCCTGGAGATCCATCACCGCCTCCTATTCACTGCCGCCCGGCTGGGGCTGCTTCCTTCGCCAGCGCCAGCCATTCGTCTACTGTCGCCATCTCCTCTGCCAGCCGCTCGCGCTCGCGCTCCAATCGGCTAACAGCTTCCGAGATGTGCACCTTGCGGTCGCGCGCATCCGGTTCACGGGGGTCATCGTGGTAGGCATTGGCCTTCGCGGCATCGAATAGGCCCGCGTACAATAGGTTTGACGTATACCCTGCCGCGCCGCCGTCGCTGGATCTGCAGTGCCAGGCATTGTGGTACATGGACCAGATCAGCCATTCGCGCTTTTCACCCATCGGCCTTCCCCACCTGTGCGAGGGCGGCATTTGCGCGGGATGCGATCTGGCGCAGGTTCTCTAAAACCATCCCCGGTACCGGCTCAAAGTGCTGGGCGAGGCGTTCGCGGAAATAATTGGTTGCAAATATGCGCCCATCTATGTCGTCAGGCCCGCACCAAATTGGTGCTTGTTCTCCAGCAAACATCAGCCGGTATTGGCCCCGCGGGTCCGACCAAAGTAAGTTGAAGTGTCCGATCGCCGTTTCGGCGAGCCACGCCCGGTCGCAGTACTCCCGCCACACCAGCGGCTTGATCTTGTAGAGGTCAGTCATGGGCGGGCTCCTTCGGTGAGGTCGTCCACGATGTGCTGGTGTAGATGCTGACGGCGAATGTCTTGGCGCACGCCTCGCATTCCATCTCGGCCGTGCTCTCGTCGAAGTAGAATGCCTCATCCGGGCTATGCTCGTGTTTGCAATGCGGGCAGACTGGCCCGCTGTTGCTGTAAAGTTCGCCGTTGCTGAACTCTGCATAGGTGTAGGCCATCACTCGCCTCCCGCCGCGGCGTGGCCAACCGGAGCGCCGTCGCGCCGTAGGAAGGGGGCAACTTTGAATTTGACCGGCCCAAAGATCGGATCTTGGACCACCACTTCCGCCCAGTCGCGACCCTGCACATTGCGAAATGGCAGGCGCATCTTCTCGCCGCCCCCATTGCAGACGATATGCTTCCCGTCGATGGCCTCGAGATAAACCCAGTGAAACTTGTACGGAGCGTTGAGGCTCGCGCCCTCTAGCATCCCCATGTCTGCCTCAGAGAAGGTCTTGACGTAGTTGCCAATGATCATGCCTCACCTCCCGCCGCGGCGAGGGTGGCGCGGCCAACATGACCGAGGCCCTTGCTTGCCCGCCAGTCATCCACGCTCTCATCGCCATCCAAGGCGACGCGCGCAGCCATGACCGCTGTTTGAACGGCCTCCTTGCGCACTGCTTCTGGCTGCTCGTCCAGCATTGCCTTGGCGAGCTCCCCGAACTCCTCCGCGAGCGCGATGGTCATGATCCGGCGGCCGGGGAACTTGGTCCGGGCTCGCAGCAGTTCTGCGCGGACCTCGGCCAGAAACGCATCTACCTCTTTCTCTTCCTCGCTCGGCTCGGGGCGCTTGAGGGCAGGGGCACCCTGCTGGAACGGCGCGAGGGCTTCACCAACGGCCTTGTTCGCCCCCATGAAAGCCAAGCTGTTCTTCGGGGCGACGGCCGCACCATCCAAGGCTTTTCCGTAAGCCTCGACCGCCTCCACCAGTGGCGCGACGTGGCGGGCGTGGTAAAGGCGGATGGCTCGTTCTGCTGCCTCGGCGCTGTTCGGGCCTTTCGACACTTCCCACGCCAGTTGCTTAATCAGTTCCTCATTCATTGATTGCACTCCAGTTTGCTGTACCGCGCCTCTGCATGCCCACTGGCCAGCATGGCGCAGGAAAGATCAGTCCCGCCCGCACTGCACCGGGCGAGGGGGCGGCCATAGGGGTCGCGCCGGTCCCACTCGCACACGACGCGCTTGCCCTTGGTGAGGCGGCGCAGGTGCTCGGTGGCGGCTGCCGCATCGCCCCGCACGCAGCGGCGGCCCTTGCGGCAGTGGCCGGGTAGCTCCGGCGCATCGATGCCCAGGAGCCGCACCCGCTCACCGGCGCAGCGCAGGGTGTCGCCGTCCACGATATGAGGCGAGGTGCAGACGAGGGC
>NZ_DATBUP010000073.1:0-29883 GCF_036515995.1 Pedomonas sp.
GCATGTTCCCAGCCCGGATCGGCGCCGTCCCGGACGTTTGGCTGATTACGTTAAAGGGGCGTACTGCGAACGAGCGGGATGCAGCTTCAAGCCAGCGCCAGACGAGGCGCCAGGGATACGCACAGCTTCGGCTGAGGGGGAGAATGGTGGGCGTGGCAAGGATTGAACTTGCGACCCCTGCGATGTCAACACAGTGCTCTACCACTGAGCTACACGCCCACCCGCTTCAATCCGCCGGCAGTGCCGTGCGGAGGTCGGCCTTATACAAAACTTCCGAACAAACGCAAGGGCCCAAAATCACTTTTTTGCAGCGCTCTGCATTTTTGTCTGGAGCAAGCGGTCGCGCACCGGCACGGCAACGGCCGGATCGTCCGCAAACACTCCGTCAACGCCAAGCTCCAGGAACAGCTCCAGCTCCGCCTCGGCCTGCCCGCGACCGGCCGGAAGCACTGTTGTGCCCCCGCCCGCGCCTGCGCTCACCTGCCAGCGGCGCGGCAGGAACAGATTCTCGCTGCGGAAGGTCCACACGTGCACGCCAAGGCCCGCCGCGTGGGCGTCCCGTACCAGAGTCGTCGGCTCGGCGATGTCGTTCTCGGGGGTACGCGGCACCAGCATCTCCTTCTGGATGCCGATGGCGTCTGCGTAGGTTGCAATCAACGCCAGCCCCTCGGGCGTCGCCATGTCCGCGTAGCGCACGGTCTCGCCCGCCAGCACGCGGTCATAGGGCGCGCCGTTCGCCTCCATAAGCTGCACCAGCGGCAGCCGGGTCTGCGCTCGCAGCGCCTTCAGGTTCGCCACCTCGAAGGATTGCAGGAACACCGGGGCTTGCGGCCCCTCGTATCCATGGGCGGTGAGCACGCGCAGCAGCTCCGGCTCCAGCGGCAGGCCAATATTCTGGAAATAGCTGGGATGCTTGGTCTCGATGTAGAGGCCGATGCTTCGGCCCGTCTCCGCCTCCTTGCGGCGGGCCAGCTGGATGATGTCCTCCAGCGTCGGCACGGCATAGCGGCCGTCGAACGCCACGTTGGCCGGGCGCACCATGGGCAGCCGCTCCCGCGCGCGCAGCGTCTTCAGCTCGGCCAGGGTGAAGTCCTCGGTGAACCAGCCGGTCACCTCCCGCCCGTCGATCCGCTTGGTGGTGCGCCGGTCCGCGAACTCCGGCCGGGTGGCAACGTCGGTCGTGCCGCCGATCTCGTTTTCGTGGCGGGCCACCAGCACGCCGTCCTTGGTCGAGACCAGATCAGGCTCGATGAAGTCCGCCCCGCGCTCGATCGCCCGCTCATAGGCCGCCAGGGTATGCTCTGGCCGTTCCGCGCTCGCCCCGCGATGCGCAATCACGATCGGCCGCCCGCTGTCCATCTTCGCCGCTCCTGCCCAACCCGCTCCGGCCGCCGCCCCCACTCCAAGGGTCAGGGCGGCCGCAAACCGTGCCACTCTCATCCAAGCCATGCGCATCTCGTGCTCCCGTCAGGCATCACCCGCCGCCCGCACGGTCTGAATATCCTAACCCGGCGATGAGAAAGGGCCAAGTTGTCAGGCGGCGAGCAGGCGCTCGATCTCACTGACTAGATCACGAAGATGAAAGGGTTTTGACAGCACCTTGGCTTTGGGCGCCGCACTTGTGGCGCGGCTGAGCGCAACTGCGGCAAAGCCGGTGATGAATACCACCCGCATGCTGGGTGCCAGAGCAGCCGCCCGCTGGGCCAGCTCGATGCCGTCCATCTCCGGCATCACGATGTCGGTCAGCAGCAGGTCATAGGTGCCTGTTGCAATCAGGGGCAGCGCTGCGGTGCCCCTATCTACGGCGTTGACTTCATAGCCCGCGCGCTCGATCGCCCGGGTCAGGAACGCCCGCATAGAATCATCGTCTTCGGCCAGAAGAATCTTGACCACCGGACGCCTCACGTCTGCCATCGTCATTATCAGACCATGATAGTTTGAATGAAAACACTGTCCGAAGAAGTTTAAGATTGCGTGTGCAACCTTTGCCCCCCATCCTGACGCCATGACTCTGGTTACTCTCGCCGATTCTCCGAACCGACCGTACCGGATTCAACGACCGGAGGGCGCTTGCGCTCCGTTGATCATTGCATCCCCCCACAGCGGGACCATCTACCCCTCCGATTTTCTCCGCCGCTCCCGGCTGGATCTGCGCCTGCTGCGCCGCTCCGAGGATGCGTTCGTCGATGAACTTGTGGGGGATGCGCCCTCGCTTGGCCTGCCGCTCCTCTGCGCCCGCTATGCCCGCGCCTACGTGGACCTCAACCGCGCGCCGGATGAGCTTGATCCGGTCATGTTCTCCGAGCCCCTGCCCGATCACGCCCGTTGCGATACCGAGCGCGTCGCCGCCGGTCTTGGTGTCATTCCCCGCGTGGCCGGCATCGGGCTGGATATCTACAACGCCCGCCTGCCGCTGGAGGAAGCCTATGCGCGGCTCGAGGCGGTGCACAAACCCTACCACACGGCCCTGCGGGCGCTGATCGAGGAAGCCCGGCGCACCCATGGCTATGCCGTGCTGCTGGACTGCCATTCCATGCCCTCCGCCGCCCTGCCGCCCACCTCGCGCAACGGCCAGCCCCGCCCGCAGATGGTCCTCGGCAACCGCTGGGGCGAAGCCTGCGCGCCGTCCGTCCTGTCGCTGGTGCAGGAAGCCATCGAGGCCGCGGGCTACCGCACGGCGCTGAACACGCCCTATTCGGGCGGCTACACCACCGAGGCCTATGGCCAGCCCCAGCGCAACGTGCATGTGGTTCAGATCGAGATCGATCGCAGCCTGTACATGTCAGAGCTGCACCTGACCCGTCAGGCCGGGCTTACGACGCTGCGCCGTCATCTGGCGCAGGTCTTCGCCGCCGTGCATGCCGGCCTGCCCGCGCTCAAGCTTGCGCCTGCCCTGCGCCCGGCTGCGGAATAGGCCCGGAACACCTCCACCGCCAGACAAATCCCTGAACTGCGGACAAAAAAAGGCCACTCTACCGAGCGGTGGAGTGGCCAGGGTTCAGGGAGGAAATCGCGCACTCGCCAGAGCACGCACAAAGAAACCGATACGGATCCGTCTCTCTGCCCTCCAAAGATAGGTAAGCTGCCAGATCAGCGCAAGGTGGACCCCCTGTTAAAAAAGTCGCATGTCCGCCCTACGCACAGTTCATTTAACTATCGAAACGTCTTCGTAAAGAAAGCGACACACAACCCGGCTACAACCTGACTGTAACAGGCCGGCTGTAACAGGTGGGTTGCAAGGCTCCTTCCTGACGGCGGCCAAGATGCGGAAGGGTCATGATGACTGCTGTCGCTCGCTGCCGCCCGGCCAGCCTTGATAATCCCCCCATTCTTCCGTTTCCCGTGCCGGACCGGGACCCGACCGCCCTCCTGCCGGACTGGGTCCGCGAGGACGATGACGAGGCCGAGCCCCGCCGCCTCACCGTCCGCACCGTCTGGATCTCTGACGTCCACCTCGGCACGCCCGGCTGCAATGCCGCCCTGCTGCTGGACTTTCTCAAATCCGTCCGCTGCGACACCATATATCTGGCAGGCGATATCATCGACGGCTGGCGTCTGAAGCGCGGCTGGTACTGGCCTACCGCCCACACCGACGTGGTTCGGCGCGTCCTGAAAATGGCCAAGAAGGGCACGCGGGTCGTCTACATTCCCGGCAATCACGACGAAGCGCTGCGGGACTATATCGGCCTCAACTTCGGCGGCGTCGAGATCATGGCCCAGGCGCTGCATCGAACCGCCGATGGCCGCCGCCTGCTCATCCTTCATGGCGATGAGTTCGACGGCGTCGTGCTTTATGCCCGCTGGCTCGCTTTTCTCGGAGACAGCGCCTACAGCCTGCTGCTGCGGCTGAACACCGTCGTCAACACAGTCCGGCGGCGCTTCGGCCTGCCCTACTGGTCGCTCTCCGCCTACCTCAAGCGCAAGGTGAAGAACGCGGTGGAATACATCTGCCGCTACGAGGAGGCTGTCGCCCACGCCGCCCGCGAGCGCGGCGCGGACGGCGTCGTCTGCGGCCACATTCACGCCGCCGAGATCCGCCAGTTCGGCACTGTCACCTATTACAACGACGGCGACTGGGTGGAGAGCTGCACCGCCCTCGTCGAGCACCCTGACGGCCGCATGGAGATCATCGACTGGGCCGAGGAAGTCCGCCGCCACAAGACGGAAGAGAAATTCCGGCACCACCCGCGCGAGGCTGCGCGCCGACCGGAACGTGAACTACAAAAAGAGCCGCAACAGGAGGCAATCGGCGCATGAGAATCACCATCGTTACCGATGCCTGGGCTCCCCAGATCAACGGCGTGGTCCGGACGCTGCAAACCATCGTGGGCAAGCTGGAAGCAAGGGGGCACACGGTCCAGCTCATCACGCCGAGCCTGTTCCGCTCGCTCCCCTGCCCCACCTATCCGGAAATTCGCCTTGCGCTCGCGCCGCGCCGTGAGGTGGCAAAACGCATCGCCGAATTTTCGCCGGATGCCATTCACATCGCCACCGAAGGTCCGCTCGGCATTGCCGCCCGCCATGCCTGCCTGAAAAACGCTCTGCCGTTCACCACCGCCTTTCACACCCGCTTTCCCGAATATGTCTCGGCGCGCACCCGGCTTCCTGCAGACTGGTTCTGGCATTACATCCGCTGGTTCCACGCGCCGGCCCAGCGCATTCTCACGGCAACGCCGCGTCTGGCGGAGGAGTTGCACGCGCGCGGCCTGCCCCACACCGCGCAGTGGACACGCGGGGTAGACCTGTCCCGCTTCCACCCGGATGCCCAGCCCCACCCGGCGCTGGCTGCACTCCCCCGCCCGGTGCAACTTTACGTCGGGCGGGTGGCGATTGAGAAAAATCTGGAAGCCTTTCTGCAAACCCGCCACCCCGGCACCAAGGTCATTGTGGGAGACGGCCCCGCCCTGCCTGCCCTCCGGCAGAAATACCCGGATGCGGTTTTCCTCGGCCCGCTTCAGGGAGAAGCGCTGGCCGGCACCTATGCGAATGCGGATGTGTTCGTCTTCCCCAGCGAGACTGACACCTTCGGCCTCGTGATGATCGAGGCGCTGGCCAGCGGCCTGCCGGTTGCCGCCCTGCCCGTCCCCGGCCCGCTCGACGTCATCGGAGTTGACGGACGCGGCACGGTGCGCGGCTGGCACGCGCCCGTCGGCTCGCTGCACGATAATCTGGAAATCGCCATCGGTGCCGCGCTCAGATGCAATCGCAACGCCTGCGCCCGCTATGCCGGCAATTTCTCATGGGAGGAAAGCACCCGCCAGTTCCTGGCCGCGCTCACACCCATTACGCCGGTTGCGCTGGCCGCCTGATTGCCCGTCTGTCCGGCCCGTGCCATGCTATCCCGCATTTATGGAAAATCGCGGGGTGGCTGGATGAAACTGATCGGAGTGCTTGGCGGCACGAGCTGGCCGTCTACCATGCTGCCCTATCGTCTGCTGAATGAAGACGTGCAGCAGCGTCTCGGCGGGCACCACTCGGCGCGCATCGCCCTCTACAGCATTGATTACCACGCCATCAAAAGCCGCTATGGCGACGGCTGGGCGGAAATCCCGGGGCTGCTGCGCAAGGAAATCGAAACCCTGCTCTCCTTCCGGCCGGACTGCTGGATGATTGCCAACAACACCCTTCACCACGCCTACGATCAGATCGCGGATACGCTTCCCAAGGACGCGCCCTTTTTCCACGCCGTGCATCTGGTGCGGGATCATCTGGTGGCGCGCGGCCTGCGCCGTGTGCTGTTGCTGGGCACGCTCTTCACCATGGAAAGCGGCTTTTATGCCGCGCCGCTGGAAGCTGCGGGCCTGCAGGTAGATATTCCAGCAAAAGAAGACCGGGACATGGTGCAGGCCATCCAGTCCCGTCTGGCGAAGGGGGAGATGGACGAAAGCTTCGCCCGCTCGTTCCGGGCGCTGCTGGCCCGCCATGAGGCCGCCGGGTGCGAGGCCGTCATCACCGCCTGCACGGAACTGCCGCTGGTCATCAACCAGAGCCTCACCGCCATGGCGGTGGTCGATCCGCTGGTGCTTCAGTGCAAGGCCTGCGTTGATTTTGCGATAGCGTAAAAAAAGAAAAGCCCCGGCGGCATGCGCGGCCGGGGCCTCCTCTTTTCTTTAGAACCCGACGTGCAGGTTGAGCCGCACGTCCCGCCCGGCCAGCGGCGCCATATCCTTCAGGAAGGAGGCATGGCGGCGGGCCGTCACGTCGAACAGGTTGTTGGCCTGCACCATCACCGTCACGTCGCGCTCATAGCCCCACGGCCGCCACGCCGCCGAGAGGTTGACCATGGTGTAACCCTCGGTCGGCAGCTCGTTGGGGGAGATGCGCGTCATGTCGTCGGCCACTTCCACCTCGGCGCGGGTGGTCAGGCGTTCCGATTGCGCCTCAAGTCCTCCCCGCACCCGCTTGGCCGGAATGCGCGGCAGCGGCGTGTCGGTGTTGAGATTGGTGGCGCGGGTATAATCCGCCACCGCATCGGCCACGAACGTCCAGTTCCCGGCCTTGGCCAGCGTGACCGAGCCCTCCAGCTCCACGCCCACGTAGCGGGCGTCGGTCTGCAGATACTGGTAAACCGGCAGGCCATGGTCGAATGCGCCCGTTGCCTGCTCATAGATGTAATCGTCGAAGCGGCTCCAGTAGACGGTCGCCCCCACGCTGAACGCATCGGTCTCGGCGCGCAGCCAGCCCTCCGCGCCCCACGCCTTTTCCTTCGAGAACGTGGCATCGCCCACCAGATAGGAGCGCGTCGCCACGTGCGGGCCATTGGCGTAAAGCTCCTCGGCCGAGGGCGCGCGGGAGGTGCGCGAAAGGCTGACACCCGTGCTCCAGGCGTCTGACAGCCGATAGACGCCGCCCAACGAGCCGCTCACCGCATGGAAGGTGCGGCCGCGCATGCCTGCCGCGTCCACGTCGTTGTATTCGTAGCGCAGCGCGCCTTCCACCGTCAGCGGGCCGAAGCGGCCTTCCTGCAGCGCAAAAACGCCCAGCTGCCGGGTCTTGTTGGCGGGCAGATAGGCTTCCGCGCCCGTCGCTTCGAACTTGCGGTTCATGCCCTGCACGCCGAACGCGCCGCGCCAGTTGCCGCGCTGGCGCTGCACCAGCTCCAGCCGCCCCTCATAGCCACGCACATCAAAGCGGGTGCCAATCTCGCCGTTCTCGATCTCGAAATGGCGATAGTCCGCCCAGCCGAACCGCAGCTTGGCTTCCTCGATGAACCCGCTGTCGAAGCGGTAGCCGCCCTTCAGATCGACCCGAACCTGCTTCAGATCGATGCGAACATCGTGCTCGTCCTCGCCTTCATGCTCGTGGTCGTGGTCGTGATCATGCCCATGATCGTCATCACCCTCGCCCACGTGCATGTGGCCCGGCACGCCGTAGCGGCTGTCATAAAGGCTCACCGCCGCGCCGAAGTATCCCTGGTCGAACAGCCTGGTCAGCCCCACCGAGCCGGTCTTGGTGCGCACCGCGCTGTTCTTCAGCTTGCCGCGTTCCGCCTCCTCGCCATGCTCGTCGCCATGGTCATGATCGTGGTCGTGGTCGTGCTCGTGATCGTGATCGTGGTCATCGTCATGCGCCTGCTCCCGCAGCGCGCGGGATTCCGCGTAACCGCCAATGCGCATGTCTCCGGTATCGCGGAAGGAGCCGCTCACCTGTCCCACCCATGACGGCGCAATTTCGCCGGTCAGGCTGGTGCCAAGGCTCACCTCGTTCGCCGCGGTGCCGAAGATTGCCTGCGCCTCGCCCTCGAAGCCGCCCTTGGGGGCCTTGATCGGAATGCGCCGGTCGATCTGGTTGACCACGCCGCCCACGGCGGAGGAGCCGTAAAGCAGCGTCGCCGGGCCGCGCAGCACCTCGATCCGCTCCGCCGTCAGCGGGTCGGCGGACACCGCATGGTCCGGCGAGGAGCCGGAGGCGTCCACGCTGCCAAGCCCGTCATAGAGCACGCGGATGCGCTCGCCCTGAAAGCCGCGCAGCACCGGGCGGGAAGCACCGGGCCCGAACGAGGTGGCGCTCACGCCCGGCAGACCCGCCAGCGTCTCGCCGATCGTGCCCTGCATGGAGCGCTGCAGCGCCTCCGCGCTCAGCACTGAGGTCGCCTGCAATGAGTCGAGCCGTTCCCGTTGCAGCGGGGCTGAGACAATAATGTCCGCGTCCTGGGCATGTGCATGCCGGTTATCTTCCTCGGCAACGGTTTCCGCAGCAGCGGACGTGGCCGCGCTCATCAGAACCAGAGACGAAACACCCAGGGCAAAAGCTGCCAGTCGGGACGGAGAAGCCATTGTTACACCCCCATGTTCACAGGTCTCCCGATTTAGATGTTATGTTATCACATGTCAACGAGCCTTGCCTGTTTCATGATTTTTCCTGGCGGCCCGGTCCGGTTTCGCCGCCTCTGCCATAGAATCTCCATATCCCCGTCACATGGAGTTCAGCACAGGGGCGTATCAGGTGCCTCGGACGGGTCAAAACAGGGATCTTTTCTCGTGCAATCCAGCGTCAGCCGTAATGCCGAGGTGCTGCCGGTCATGGACAGCCTTGCCGCCTCTGCCCGCGTCCCCCACGCGGCCGGCGTCGCCCTTCCCGTTGTCCAGCCTGATGTCGCCGTTCTCATCTATGACCTGCGCGCCTCCGGCGTCGTCCGCAATGCCCTGCGCATCGCCCGGCAGGCGGCCCTTGCCGGCCTCCGGGTCGATCTGGTGGTGGTGCAGGCGGAGGGCGACTTCCGCCCGTTCGATCACCCGCGCATCAAGCTGGTCTCGCTGATGCCGCAGGCCTCCGCCAACCGCTTCCTCGGGACGCTCGCCGCCGCCAATCACCTGCGCGCCTACCTGCGCCAGCACCGCCCGCGCGTGCTGTTCTCGGCGGGAAACCATATTCACCCGCTGGCGGCCATGGCCTGCTTCCGGCTGGAAGACGCGCCGCGCCTCATCATGCGCGCCTCCAACGACCTCAGCCACGCCCGGCGCAGCGGCTGGGAATCGGCGGCCTCACGCCTGCTGGCCGCCTCGGCCCGCCCGCTGCTGCGCGCCATGTTCGCCATGGCGGACCGCGTTGTCTCCGTCTCTGACGAGCTGGCAAGGAATCTCGGCAGCCGCCTCGGGCTGCCGCAGGACGAGATCGAGGTCGTCCCCAACGGCATCGACGTCAGCCGCATCGGCCAGCTCTCCCGCCAGGAGGTCAAGCACCCGTGGTTCGGCCCCGGCCAGCCGCCGGTCATCCTCGGCATCGGCCGCCTGCACCGGCAGAAGAACTTCCCCCTGCTCATCCGCGCCTTTGCGCTGCTGCGCCGTCAGCAGCCCGCGCGCCTCATGATTCTGGGCACCGGCTCGCCGCAGGCGCAGCAGGAACTGCTGGATCTGGCCGAGCGGCTCGGCGTTGCCGAAGACGTTGCGCTGATGGGCTATGTGGAGAACCCGTTCGCCTACCTGCGCCGGGCCGCGCTCTACGTTCTCTCGTCGTCGTGGGAGGGCATGAGCAACGCCCTGCTCGAGGCCATGGCCTGCGGTTGCCCGGTCGTTGCCACCCGCTGCCCCACCGGCACCATCGAAGTGCTGGATGACGGCGCTTACGGCCCGCTGGTGGAAATCGAGAACGATGAAGCCCTGGCGGACGCCATGCGCTGGCGGCTGGGTCAGCCGCGCCAGTCCTCGCGGCTGATGGAGCGGGCGCAGGAGTATGATCTCTCCCGCGCGCTCGATGCCTACACCCGCCTGCTGCTCAGCGAAGCCCGCCCGGCGGACGTCGCCCCGGCCCTCTCCGCGGCCGCGTAAATCACGACAAGCTCTGGCTGAAATTAAGCCGCCAGCTTGGTGAAGCGCTGCACGCCCCACACTATGATCGGCCAGCCGCGCGCATTGGCAATCTCGCGCAGCTTCTTGTTCGGATTGGTCACAACCTGCTCGTCCGCGTACTCGAACATCGGCAGGTCTGAGTGGTGGTCGGAGTAGAAGACGATGTGGCAGTCCTTGCGGTCCAGCTTCAGCACGTCCCGCAGATAGGCCTTCACCATCGTCAGCTTGGCCTCGCCGTAACAGTTCTCACCCTCGATGGAAGGCAGGATGGATTCGGTTTCCGACCAAACAGCGCGGGTCGCCACCACATCGTCCATGCCGAGGCGACGGGCGATGGCGGCCACGTAGAAGTCATAGCTCGCGGTCGCCAGAATGAGCCGCGCGCCTGCGGCCTTGTCCGCCCGCAGCTGCTCCAGCGCGCCCGGATAGACCGCCTTGGCCATCAGCCGCCCGACGAAATGCTCGATGGCGGGCTCCAGCGCCGTGCGGGTCGGCTTGCCCACCATCATGGAGAGCATCAAGGTCTTCAGGCGGCCGCGCGTGATCAGCTTGGCGGCATAGGCGCCAAGGCACAGCACCACCACCGGCGTGAACAGCAGCCGCCACGGCCGGTGCCGCAGCGCCCAGGACATCAGGAACGGCGTATAGGTCCCGTAATGGGTGATGGTGCGATCCATGTCATAGATCGCCAGCTTCACTTTGGTCATTGATGGTGCCCGGCCAGAATCTTTTCAACGAGGTGGAAGTCCGCTACCTTGTCCACGTCAATACACGCTTCGGGAATGTCCAGCACCACCGGTGCGACCTTGAGCCCCAGCCTGCGCCCGGCCGATGCCAGCGCGCCGCGCAGGGACGCGATGCGCAGCAACGCCTGCACGAACAGCCACGGGCCGAACTTGGCGAACAGCTTCCACACCTTCTTGCGGTCCTGCTCCACCTCGCGCCACAGGGTCAGCGCCGGCGCCACCCGGGGCGAGCCGAAGTAGAACAGGTTCGCGCCGGAATACCAGCCGCCGCGGAATTTCAGCCAGGTGCGCTTGTTCTCGGGGTACTTGGCCAGCAGCGTGCGGCTCTCGACGAACCCGACGGCAATGTCCGCCTGCTCGCGCTGCGCCTGCGAGACGAAGGCGTCGATCATGTCCGGCGTCAGCAGCGGATGATCCGCCGTCGTCAGCAGGAATGGCGTCTTCTCCGCCCCGAATGCCCTGATGGCGCCCAGCACGCTGGCGCTCACGGAATCGGAAGATTGCCGCCAGACGATGCGCGGGTCCTGCGCCAGCCACGCCAGGTCCGGACGCCGCAGGAAGCTGTCCGGCTCCTGCGTCAGGATGACGACACGGCCGATGCGCGGGCTTGCCAGCAGTGCCCTCACCACGTGAGCGACCATCGGCTCGCCGCGTATGGGAATGACGGCCTTGAAGTCCGCGCCGAAGTGCGCCGCGAGCGGGTCCACCCCCGGCCGCCGCCCGGCAGGCACCAGCGCGGTGATGTCAGCGCTCATCAGGCCTCGCTCATCCACGACACGATCGGCTTGCGGGACGCAAAAGCCTGAACCAGCCGCACGGTGTGGAACAGCAGCGAGAGGATGCTCCACAGCGCGACGAGGAAAATGCCCACGTCAGGACGGCCAAGGGCCAGCGCCACCAGTAGGATCAGCACGTTCGGATTGCGGCGCGCCGTGATCAGGCGGAACTGGCTGTCGATCTTGCGCCACACGTGAATGTGCATCTTGTAGCGCCACTCAAAGATGCCCTCGATCACCCGGCCCAGAATGTAAGTGCCGAAGATGATCCACAGCAGCATCTCATAGGCCTCCGCCCCGATCGGCGTGCCATAGGCGGCAAGGCCTGCCAGCCAGCCCCAGTACCAGAACGGAGGGTGGATGAGGTCGATGCCGTGGTCGAACACGTTGCCGATGGCGGATGAGGTAATGGTGCAGCGGGCCAGCTTCCCGTCCACCGTGTCCAGCACCATCATGGTCCAGCCCATGAGCATGCCGGTCCACAGATAGCCCTCGAAGAAGGCGAAGGTCGCACCGATGCACAGCACGAAACCCACCGCCGTCACCATGTTCGGGGTCAGCCCCAGCTTGGCCGCCCAGCGGGTCAGCACCAGCGCCAGCTCGGGCCAGGCGTATTTGGTCAGCAAGTCGGTCACGCCCTTGTAGGCGCCGTAATAGCTCTGGCGCTCGATGCTGCGCACGGTCTCGGGCAGCAGCGGCTCCACGAACGGGCGTTCGCGCTTGCGCAGTTCATGGTTGTAAACCGTGGCGTCGCCATCGGCTGCCATCAGGATCACGTCCGCCGGGGCGGTCCACGCCTCGCCGGTTTCCATGGCCCGGCGCACGGCATCGGCGTCCTTGCCGGTCACGTTGGCCAGAATGGGCTTGCCGTCCCACGTCAGCACGGTCGGCTGCTCGAGGACGGCGCGCATCCACGCCGGGTCGAACGCGAAGCGCGCATCAGCCAGCACAACCCGATCGTCGGGCGCAAACGCTCCGCCGTCAGAGAGGGGCACGCCGCGCGCCTTGAAGATACGCCGAATACGCTCATGCGATGTCAGACCCCAGATAGGGGTCGCGCAATCGCCAACAATGATACCATGGTCTGCCATACGCGCTTTCTTTCCCAGCGCCATGTGGCCGAAATATGGTGGATAACCGAAGAAGCTTGGCTTGTCCTCGGCCTTAAGGCCATTAATCTAATATGAACGGCACGAGGAGAAGCCAGTGACAGACCTGCGTACTGCGGACATCACCGTCGAGGAGACCGATGGGGCTTGCACGGTCCGTCTCGGCGGGGCGCTGACCGTAGCGTCCGCAGGCGAGGCTTACGCCCGGCTCGAGCGAATCAAGCCCGCCTCCGGGCAGCCGATGGTCGTTGATCTCTCCGGCCTGTCCGCCATGGACACCTCGGGCGCGTGGCTCGTCCACCGTTTCCTGCGCACCTGGAGCGAGGCCGGAGCGGACGCCCGCTACGAGAACGCCACCCCTGATCAGGAAACCCTGCTCGGTCAGGCGCGCGAGCATGAGGTCCCCGCCACTCCGGCAAAGAAGCAGGCTCCGCTGCTCATCCGAGAGCTTGCCTATCTGGGCGGGGCCACCGTCCGCATCGCGGATCGTTTCGGCTCCCTGCTGGCCTTCTTCGGGTTGGTGTTGGCCCGCCTCGGCCGCCAGATCATACACCCACGCCGCATCCGCTGGGTGGCGCTCACCAACCAGATGGAGCAGATCGGCCTCAACGCCCTGCCCATCATCGGCCTCATGTCCTTCCTCATCGGTCTCGTGCTGGTGCAGCAGGGCGCGTTCCAGCTCCGCAAATTCGGCGCAGAGATCTTCGTCGTCGATCTGGTCAGCATCTCCACCGTGCGCGAGCTGGGCGTCCTGCTCACCGCCATCATGGTGGCGGGCCGGTCGGGCTCGGCCTTCACCGCCCAGATCGGCACCATGCGCCTCACCGAGGAGGTGGACGCCATGCGCACCATCGGCATCGATCCCATCGACACGCTGGTGCTGCCGCGCATGCTCGCGCTCATCCTCCTGATGCCGCTCTTGGTGTTCTACGCCAGCCTCCTTGCGCTTCTGGGCGGCGTGATCTTCGGCTGGCTGTCGCTGGACATTCCCATCGACACCTTCCTTGCCCGCATGCGCACCACCATCACCATGAACGACTTCCTCGTCGGCATGATCAAGGCCCCCGTGTTCGGCATGATCATCGCCGTCGCCGGCTGCTTCGAGGGGATGCAGGTCTCGGGCGATGCCGCCTCGGTCGGTGAGCGAACCACCATCTCGGTCGTTGAATCCATCTTCATGGTCATCGTGCTGGATGCCTTCTTCGCCGTCTTCTTCAGCGCGATCGGGATGTAAAGAGTATGACTGACGCCGCCTCACCCGCCCCCGATGCGCCCGAGACCGCCGCGCCGGACGCCGGCAACGGGCAGGACATCATCATCAGCATCCGTGGGCTGAAGAACCAGTTCGGCGCGCAGGTGGTGCACGAGAATCTCGATCTCGACATCCGCCGGGGCGAGATCATCGGCATCGTCGGCGGCTCGGGCACGGGCAAGTCGGTGCTGCTGCGCTCTGTCATCGGCCTCCAGACGCCCGCCGAAGGCTCCATCAAGGTGCTGGACTATGACGCCCTCTCGCTCAGCGAGGCCGAAGCCAAAGAGCTGCGCCGCACGTGGGGCGTGCTGTTCCAGAACGGCGCGCTGTTCTCCTCCCTGTCGGTGGCGGAGAACGTGCAGGTGCCCTTGCGCGAATATTACCAGATGGAGCAGGAGCTGCTGGACGGCCTTGCCGCCTTCAAGATCGATCTGGTCGGCCTGCCGCCCGATGCCGGGGCCAAGTTCCCGTCGGACCTCTCCGGCGGCATGCGCAAGCGCGCAGGCATGGCGCGGGCGCTCGCGCTCGATCCGCTGATCCTGTTCCTTGACGAGCCCACCGCCGGCCTCGATCCCATCGGCGCGGCGGCGCTGGATGAGCTGGTCATGCGCCTGCGCGACACGCTGGGCCTGACCGTCTTTCTCATCACCCACGATCTCGACACCCTCCACACCATCTGCGATCGCATCGCGGTTCTGGCGGAGAAGCGCGTCATCGTCGTCGGCACGATCGAGGAACTTCTGGAATTTCCACACCCTTGGGTACAAGACTACTTCAAGGGACCACGCGGGCGGGCTGCCCAGAAAACGTCGTCCGAACCAAGGTTAGAATCACAGTTGGAACCTCGGTCTCAACCGCAGCCCGGCACCGAGAACTGACAGTACGGGGGATTACCGCTTGGAAACCAAAGCCAACCACGTCCTGATCGGCGCCTTCGTCCTGGTGCTCATCGGCGCGCTGTTCGTGTTCGTGCTGTGGCTGGCGCGGCTCGACCGCAGCGACGCCGAGGAATACGACATCTTCTTTCAGGATTCCGTCACCGGTCTGGATGTCGGCAGCGACGTGCGCTTCAACGGCGTGCCCATCGGGCAGGTCAAGCGCATCGCCCTGTTGCCGAACGATCCCCGCAAGGTGCGCGTGCGCGTCTCCATCTCGGCGGACGCGCCCATCCTTGAAGACACCACGGCCATGCTCGAGCCGCTCGGCGTCACCGGCCTCGTCATCGTGCAGCTGTCCGGCACCATGGTCGGCGCGCAGCCGCTCACCAAGGAAGGCCCGTTCGGCGTGCCGGTCATCCCCAGCCGCCCCTCGCCGCTGTCGGCCCTGTTCAATGACGCGCCCCAGCTCCTCCAGCAGGCAACGCTGGCCGTCACCCGCCTGGCCGACCTGCTCGGCCCCGAGAACAGCCAGTCCATCGCCCAGAGCCTGAAGAACGTGGAGAAGGTCACCCAGACCATGGCTGACCGCAGCCCTGAGATCGACCGCACGCTGGTCGAGCTCTCCTCCACCATGGCGGAGGTCCGCACGGCGGCCGAGCATCTGGCCCAGATCAGCCAGAGCGCCAACACGCTGGTCAGCAACGACGTGCGGCCGCTGATGGCGGACCTGCGCCGCGTCACCAAGCAGACCGAGCAGCTGATGGGAGAGCTGAACGGCGTGGTGGCCGAGAACCGGCCGTCCATCAACCAGTTCACCCGCATCACCCTGCCCGAGGCCACACGCCTCATCGTCGAGATGCGCGATCTGATGCGCTCCATCCAGCAAGTCACCGAACGGCTAGAGGGCGGCCCTGCCTCCTCGCTGCTCAGCGGAAACAAGGTGCCTGAATATGATCCTTCGCAGTCTCAGTAAGTCCGTCATGGTTCCGGCAAACGCCCCCAAGGCCGTCATCAGAGCCGTACTTGGCCTGACGCTCGGCCTCGGCCTGGCCGGGGGCCTTGCCGGCTGCGGCCCGCTGGTGCAGTTCGGAGAAGAAGGCCCGCCGCCCGGCCTTTATGCCCTGCGTTCGGTTCCGCCGGAGGGCGTCGCGCCGCGCGCCCTGCCCACGCCCATGCTGGTCGCCCCGCCGGACACCATCGCGGAGCTGCGCCCGCCGCGCATCGCCGTGTTCACCTCGCTCACCGGCGTCAGCTACCTGCCCGCCTCCCGCTGGGTCGATCCGCCCGCCCGGCTGATGACCCGCCTGCTGGAAGACCGGCTGCGCGATGCCTCAACCGGCATCGTCATCACGCCGCGCCAGTTCGAGGTCGGCTACAACTACCGCCTCAACTCCCGCCTCACCGGCTTCCATGTGGATGCCCGCAATGGCGGCCACATCGCCCGCGTCGAGCTGGAGGCCAGCCTCATCACCGCGCCCAAGGCCACCGCGCCCGAGCAGGAGATCGTCGGCACCCGCAAGTTCAAAGCCGAGCGCGAGCTTGCCTCCGTCGAGCCCAAGCACGTGACCGAGAGCCTGAACGCCGCCGCCAACGACGTCATGACCCAGATGGTGGATTGGCTCGCCGGCCTCGGCCCGACGCCGCGCGGAAACACGCCCGCCCCCGCACAGGAGGTGACGCCACCGGTGGAGGTCCCTCCGGAAGGCGCGAAGTAACGCCGCCTCTCTGGCCGGAAACGAAAAAACGCAGGGGCCGCAAACCCCTGCGTTTCCTGTTTCCGCGCTTCGGCGTCAGCCTACTTGGTCATCTTGTCGAGCCGGTTCTGCAGCGCGGCCATCTGCGCCTTCAGCTCGGCCAGCTCGTCCCGGCTGGCGGCCGGTGCCGGCTCGTTCTGGGGCTCGGTCTTGGCTTCGGCCTTCGGTTCCGGCTTCTCCGCCTCCGGCTCGGGTGCGGTGTCCGTCTTCGGGGCCTGCCCGGTGAACATGCCCGCGGCGGCCTGGAACATCGCCATGTTCTGCTTGGCGATCTGCTCGAACGGGCCGAACGCCCCGGTGCTGAACGCCCCCTCCAGCGCCTTGCGGAACTGCTCCTGATTGCGGCGGAACGCATCCATGCTGGCGTCCAGATACTGCGGCATCAGCGCCTGCATGCTGTCCCCGTACATGGAGATCAGCTGGCGCAGGAAGGAGATGGGAAGCATGTTCTTCCCCTGAGACTCCTCCTCCACGATGATCTGGGTCAGCACCGTGCGGGTGATGTCGTCGCCCGTCTTGGCGTCCACCACCTTGAACTCACGGTTCTGCCGGACCATCTGCGCCAGATTTTCCAGGGTGATGTAGCTGGACGTTTCCGTGTTATACAGACGTCGGTTGGCGTATTTCTTGATAATGATGGGGGGCGTCTGCGGTCCGGTATCGACCATCTACGTCTCTCTTCGTGTCGGGGCTGACTGTCCAAAGTACATAGCACGGACTTTTGTGCAGTGCCAAACACGACGGCTGTTATGCCCATGCAAATCGATAGGGGGCCTCATCCCCTCTCACTTTACCTGACCGATCTGGTTTGCCGCACTGCGGAAGACCCGCAGCAACGCGCCCGTATCGACCGGTTTCTGGCCGCCATCCGCCGCTATCAGCAACATCCCTACCGGCGCGAACTGGAAGAGCCGCCCACCGTCGCCCATGCAGGCGCGGCCCGGCTGCTCTCCTTTGGCGGCCCGCAGAACAGCAAAGCCCCGGCCGTCGTCTTCGCCCCCTCGCTCATCAACCCAAGCTGGGTGCTGGACCTGACCGCGGAGCGCTCGCTGCTGCGCTGGCTGGCAACGCAAGGGATTCGCCCCTTCCTCATCGACTGGGGCGCACCGCAGGAAGAAGAGCGCGGGTTCGATCTGAACGCCTACATCACCCGCCGTCTCATCCCTCTCATCGAGACGCTGGGCGAGCCGGTCACGCTGGTGGGCTACTGCCTCGGCGGCACGCTCGCCACCGCCGCCGCCGTGCTCTCGCCCGCCGTGGCCCGGCTGGCGGTCCTCGCCGCGCCCTGGGTGTTCGACGCCTATGAGGATACCCAGCGTCAGGGCCTTGCCGCCTTTGCCCTCCAGTCCGAGCCGCTGGCCCAGAGCCTCGGCGTCTTCCCCATCGAGGCGCTTCAGGCGACCTTCTGGGCGCTCGACCCGACGCTGATGGAGCGCAAGTTCGCCGGCTTCGCCGCCATGGATGATGCCGCGCCTGAGGCGAGCGCCTTCGTCGCGCTGGAAGACTGGGCCAACACCGGCGCGCCGCTCAGCCTGCCCGCCGCCCGCCAGCTGGTGGACGGCTTCTTCGGCACGGACACCCCCGGCACCGGCCTCTGGACCGTGGACGGCACGCCCATCGACCCGGCCCGCATCAACGCCCCCAGCCTCGTCGTCAGCGCCCGCACGGACCGCATCGTGCCGCTGGCAAGCTCGGCCCCGCTGGCGGAGCGCATCCCCTCCGCCACCGCCATGGTCGTGGAGAGCGGCCACGTCGGCATGGTCGTCAGCCGCCGCGCCCCCTCCCTGCTGTGGGAGCCTCTGGCCCGGTGGCTCGTTGCCCCCTGACCTAGCGTCCACCCGCTCATCCATCCGCTGCAATCCGATTTTGCAGCAAGTTGAATGACATTCTAAGTTGCGCCGCCCTATCGATCTGAACCATTCTGGGGGCAGCGTCCCTGCGGGGGCCGTGTGTGTAGCAGCTTGAAGCCAGAGGTATCGTCATGACCACTCCTCCCGAACTGGTGGCGGATGACGCAGCAGAACCCGTGCTGTGGTCGGCCCAGCCGGAAGCCAAGTGGACCACGTTCGACGTGCTGATGGAGAGCATGGACACCGCCGCCATGCGGCGCGGCATCATGATTCTGCTGCTGTGCGTGGCCGGTCTCACGCTGGCGATTCTCGCCGTCGTCCTCGGCCTGTTCATCAGCGCGGGCGAAGCCCTGCCTAGCGGCTACAGCCTCGCCATGCTCATTCTGGCGGCGCTCATCGTCAGCTTCTTCGTCATGGGCCTGTCGGCAGTGCCCATCCTGCGGCGGCTGCATCCGCCCATCATCTTCGCGCTCACCGCCAACCGCGTCGGCCGCCGTCTCGGCCGTGGCGGCCCGTGGGATGACTTCGCCATGCTGGACGAGGTGGAGGCGATCATGCGCTGGCAGAGCCCCGGCGGCTTTCGCGGCATTGACTTCCTCCAGTCCCGCGTCCACCCGGAGCGCGGGCTGGTCCACCGCCTGTTCTCGGTCGGCGGCCTCTCCGACGAAGACGCCGAGACGCTGGAGCAGACCCTGACGGGCATGGAATACACCGTCATCGACCGGCCCGAGCTGCCCAAAAACGCCCGCTCCAACGCCCGCTCCGGCAAACGCTGACGAGATCACCCCAAAGAGAACACCCCCCGGTTGCCTTTCGGCAATCCATGGCTAGCATCAGCCCATGCGCCCCACCGTCGAGGAAATGTCCGCCTTCTACGCCACACCGCTCGGTCGCCGGGCGGTGCGTGAGCTGCGGCGCAAGCTGCGCCCGCTGGTGGCGCACAAGCCGGCCGACCGTGTGCTCGGCATCGGCTTCTGCGGCCCCTATCTGGACGGGCTGGAAAACCACGTTGAGCGGCTGGGACTGGTCATGCCCGCCCGGCAGGGCGTCACCCGCTGGCCCGCCCAGCCGCCCCACGCGCCCAACCGCGCGTTGCTCGCCGAGGAAACCGCGCTCCCCTTCCCCGATGCCCTGTTCGATCAGGTCATCGTCATCCACGGGCTCGAGTTCGTCGACCCCGCCCGCCGCCTCCTGCGCGAGATCTGGCGCGTGCTCGCCCCCAGCGGCAAGCTGCTGGTCGTCTCCGCCAACCGCGCCGGGCTCTGGGCGCACTTCGAGAAAACCCCCTTCGGCAACGGCCGCCCCTACGGACGCGGCCAGCTCAAATCCCTCCTGCGCGACAGCCTGTTCGAGCCCGAACAGTGGCAGACCGCCCTCGTCATGCCGCCCCTGCGCTGGCTCATGCCGCTGGAGCGCACCGCCCAGGCCATCGCCCCCAAGCTCGGCAGCGTCCACATCGTGCTGGCCCAGAAAACCGACGGCCTCGCCCCCGTCACCCCCCTTCCTGCCACCGCCCTGCGCCGCCGCGTGCCTTCCGCCTCGCCGACTTCGGGGTGATCCGGGTGTTCTTTGCAGGGGGATCTCAATCCCCCTGCACCCCCTCTTCGTTTACCGGGCCGCGCGCTGCATTTACCCGCTGCGCTTCCCTATCCTCGTCCCACTCAAGCCCTCACCCTGAAGCCCCAAACTTGAATGATTTTAAGGAACGACTGCATCCATCAGGCGCAGCGTGACCGGCCGGGTGCGCCCCCTTTCAAAACGAATGGGGATCGCAAGGGGGACAAGTCCCCCTGGCATACTTAAATTCCTCTTCTCGCCCCGCCGCGCACGCATGTTGCGCGCGGGGTGCGTCATGCTGAAACGGGGCGCTGCCTGCTCAGGTTCTTGTCAACCTGTGGGCGCAGGGCGTATGGGTCGCGGGCATGTTTTTTGCCGGCCCGTTCTGACCGGCAGACTTTTGGAGGTCCCATGTCGCCGCAGCCGAAGCCCTGGATCAGCGCAATCGCCCCTTATGTGCCGGGCAAGGCCACCACGTCCAGCGGGCGGCCTGCCGTCAAGCTGTCGGCCAATGAATCCCCGCTTGGTCCCAGCCCGAAGGCCGTTGCCGCCATGCAGGAGGCCTGCCGCACCGCCCACCGTTATCCGGACGGCGGCGCGACCATCCTGCGCGAGGCCGTTGCGCGCCATTACGGCATCGAGGCGGAGCGCATCATGTGCGGCACCGGCTCTGACGAGGCGCTGCACCTGCTGGCCCATGCCTACTGCAGCGCGGGCGACGAGGTGATGTACGTCCGTCACGGCTTCATGGTGTACCCGATTGCGGCCCAGCGCATGGGCGCAACGCTGGTGGAAGTGCCTGACCGGGACTACACGGCGGATGTTGACGCGCTGCTGGCCGCCGTCACGCCGAACACCCGCATTCTCTACCTCGCCAACCCGAACAACCCGACCGGCACCTACCTGCCGGAGAGCGAGATCGACCGCCTGCACGCCGGGCTCCCGGAAGACGTCATTCTGGTGCTGGATTCGGCCTATGCCGAATACGTCACCGCGCCGGATTACGAGAGCGGCATCAAGCTCGCCCGCACCGCCCCGAACGTCGTCACCACCCGCACCTTCTCCAAGGTCTATGGTCTGGCGGCGGAGCGCGTCGGCTGGGTCTATGGCCCGGCCTCGATCATCGACACGCTGAACAAGGTGCGCGGCCCGTTCAACGTCACCTCGCCCGGCCTTGCCGGTGCCGTGGCGGCGCTGGAGGATGCGGAGTGGCTTGAGAAGTCTCTGGCCCACAACAATCAGTGGCTGCCGTGGCTGAAGGCGCAGCTCGAGGGTCTCGGCCTTCACGTGGTGCCGTCCCAGTGCAACTTCCTGCTCATCCGCTTCCCGGAGACCAACGGCGTCACGGCGGAAGCCGCCAACCTTGCCCTTCAGGAAGCCGGGTACATCCTGCGCTGGCTGCCCGGTCAGGGCCTCCCGGACTGCCTGCGCCTGACCGTCGGCACCGAGGAGGAAAATCGCGGCGTGATCGCGGCGCTGGCTGAGTTCATCGAGCGCGCAGCAGCGGAAAGACAGGCATCGTGAGCGTACCGGATTCCGTATCAGCCTCCAGCCCCGCCTCGCCCTTCCAGCGCCTCACCGTCGTCGGCTTCGGCCTGATCGGCGGCTCGCTGGTCCGCGCCATCCGCGCGGCGCAGCTGCCCGTCGAGATCGTGGTGTATGATGCCAGCCCGTCCGTGCGCGCCCGCGTGCGGGAGCTGGGTCTGGCCGATACCGTCGCCGAAACGCTGGAAGCCGCCGTCGAGGGCAGCGACTGCGTCGTGCTCTGCACGCCGGTCGGCACCTTCGGCCTGATCGCGGAAGTCATGGCCCCGCACCTGAAGCCGGGCGCGATCGTGTCTGACGTGGGCTCCACCAAGGCGTTCGCCATCGATGCCATCGCCCCGCACCTGCCGGAAGGAGTGCATCTCGTCCCGGCCCACCCGGTGGCGGGTACGGAGAACTCGGGGCCGGATGCGGGCTTTGCCACGCTGTTCAAGGGCCGCTGGTGCATCGTCACCCCGCCCGAGGGCGCGGACGAGGCCGCCGTCGAGCGCGTGCGCGCGCTGTGGACCGCCGTCGGCTCCAACGTGGAGCTGATGGACCCGCCGCACCACGACCGAGTGCTGGCGGTCACGTCCCACATTCCCCACCTCATCGCCTACACCATCGTGGGCACGGCGTCTGATCTGGAGCAGGTGACGGAATCGGAAGTCATCAAGTTCTCGGCGGGCGGCTTCCGTGACTTCACCCGCATCGCCGCGTCAGATCCCACCATGTGGCGCGACGTGTTCCTCTCCAACCGCGAGGCGGTGCTAGAGATCCTCCAGCGCTTCAACGAGGATCTGACGGCGCTTCAGCGTGCCATCCGCTGGGGAGACGGCGACACGCTGTTCAACCTGTTCAGCCGGACGCGCCACATCCGGCGCACCATCATCGACGCAGGTCAGGACACCGCGCGTCCCGATTTCGGGCGGGAGACGGCCACTCCGTCTGGGGCTGCTGAAGAGTAAACGCCCCGTTCTGGGCCTGGAACGGCAACGAGATCAGGCCCTGAACGCGGCCCGAAGGCATACCTTCCAGCGTCTGGCCGAACAGGCCCGCAATCACCGCCGGGCACGGCGTGGTGATGGTGCCGCCCGCCAGCAGGCGGTGCTGGCCGTCCAGCGCGAACGTGCCCTTGGCCAGCACCATGTCGTCCTTGGTGGCCGTCGTCAGGGTCAGGGTGTTCAGCTCCACGGTGCCCGAGGCGTCGCGCCAGGCCTCGATGTAGGAGCCGCGCGTACCGGCCTTCGGCTCGCCGGTCACGGCAAGGCTGGCCATCAGCGTCAGCGCCTCGCCCTGCCCCAGCTGGACCTGCTCGCCGTTCACGATCAGCTCGAGATAGGCCGGCGGGGTCGCCGAGTTGTCATGCGCCGCCAGAATTTCGTTCGGCGTCACGTCGGGCCGGCGCAGCGCCGCCACTTCGCGGCCGTGTAGCTCCAGCTTGGCGGCGGTCAGCGGCGTCCCCAACCACGGGCTGCCGGAAATCTGCGCGTCGTCCAGCACGGTCGAGAGCCGCTCCACGTTCCCGTTCTTCAGGTAGAGGCTTAACCGGCCTTCCGAGCCCGTGCCTTCAAGCGCCACGCCGCCCAGCACGGTCGGTGCGTTCAGCGTCAGCGTCGGGGTCTTGAAGAAGCCCAGGTGCAGGGCACGCTTCCACGGCTGGCGCTCGATGGTCAGCCTGGGGGCCTTCACCGTCAGCGTGTAGTCCGGTCCGGCGCGCTCCACGTTCACGTTCTCGAACTCGGCGGAGAGCCGGTACGGGAAGCCGCCGTAGGAGATGTCCTCTGCCGAGACCTGCACCGGGCCCTGCCCGTTCACCATGGCTTCCATCGTCGCCTTGAACTCGCCAAGGCGGGCGAACCAGTAAACGGTGTAGATGGCGATGCCGAGGACGACGACGCCCAGCAACCAGAACGGGCGGTAACGGTACTCGAACAGCGAGCTCACAGCTGTGATCCTTCCAGGCTGTTGATGGCGGCGTGAACGCGCGCCGTAAGTTCAGGGCGGGGCAGGCCCGCCGGAATGACAGGATGAACCTGCACGGTAATCGTGCCGGGATACTTCACGAAGCTCTCGCGCCCCCACACGAGGCCCGAGTTCAGCGCCACCGGCACCACCGGCAGCTTCAGGAACGCGTACAGTCCGGCAAGGCCGGGGTGCAGCTCCGGCTGGGTGCCCGGCGCGGCCCGGGTGCCCTCGGGGAAGATCACGATCGGGCGGCCCGCCTGCTTGGCGGCCTCCGCCGCGCGCATCATGGTGCGCAGCGCGCCCGAGGAGCCGGCCCGGTCCACCGGGATCATGCCCGCGTGCTTGCAGTACCAGCCGAACACCGGGATCTTAAGCAGTTCCTGCTTCAGCACGACGGACGGGTGATCCAGCAGCATCAAGACCGCAATGGTCTCCCACGCGCTCTGGTGCTTGCAGGCGAAGATGAACGGCCCGTCCGGCAGGTTCTCCCGCCCCAGCACCTGATAGCGGATGCCGGTCAGTTTCTGCGCCGCGCAGATCACGCCCTGCGCCCACAGGGTGGTCACGCACTTCATCTTGGAGCGGTCGAACCACGTCAGGATGATGCCCGGCACGCCCACCAGCGGAGTCCACAGCACGATGAAGATGTTCAGAAGGACGGACCGCAGGAAAGTCAAATGGAGGCTCCATCAAAGCGAATGCTAAAGAAGCGGACGCTGTATTTCACGTATTCGCCGAGCAGGCCCGTCATGTTGATCGGCCCCATCACGGGGCTCGGCAGGATTTCCGCTTCCGGCAGGGCCGCGCGGAATTCGAGCATCGCCCGGGGCATGTGGTAGTCGGACGTCACCAGCCGCACCGAGCGGATGTTCTGCTCCCGCACCCACTGGGCGGCGGCGCGGGCGTTGCCCACCGTATTGCCCGCCTCATGCTCGATATCGACGCAGCAGTCCATCAGTTCTGTACGCACCCCCAGCTGCACGGCCAGCAGCCGCTTGCCGGTATCCGGGTGCACGCCGGTAATCAGCACGCGCTGCGCCAGCCCCTGGTCGAGCATGGCCACGGCGGAGGCAAGCCGCCCCTCGCCGCCGGTCAGCGCCACGATGCCGTCGGTCCGGGCCGCGTTCGGCACCGGCTTGGGCAGGGTCAGCCAGAACCACAGGAAGCCCAGCCCCCACAGCACCACCAGCGCCAGCAGGATCTTGAAGAGGGCGCGCACGGATCAGAGATACTCCCCCAGCGCCCGGTGGACGGTCCACCGCGCCGTGAGCATGGTGATAAGGGCAATCAGCAGCGGCAGCACCACCAGCAGCGTCCAGGCGCTCGGCCCGAAGCTGAACGAGCTGAGGATGCCCTCGCTGCCCAGCCGCTCCGCCATCTCGCCAATGCCCGCCACGGTGCCGATTCCCGCAATCGCGCCCACAATGCTGCCCTTGAGACCGTGGGCGAGGTAGCGCCACTGGAACTCCCTGGCGATTTGCCGGTCTTCCGCGCCGATCAGGTGCAGAATTTCAATCGTGTCATGATGGCTGGACAGGCCCGCCTGCGTGCTGAACGTCACGATGGCCACCGTCGCCAGGGCCACCAGACCCACGATCAGGTACGCCAGCGCCTGAAGTCCGCGAGCAAACGTGCTCAGCTGGCCCAGCCACTCGTCGTGGTCATCGATGGCGGAGGACGGCGCATAGGTCTTGATCTGCTGCTCGACCGTATCTGAATCCAGCGTCGCATCCGCCGCCAGAGACACGTCGATCAGCGCCGGAACCGGCAGCTCCGCGCTCTGCGCGCTCTCGCCCAGCCACGGCTCCAGCAGCGCCCGTGCCTTATCCTCGGGCAGCACGGTCACGCCGGCAACGCCCGGCTGTTCGGAGAGGAAGCGCATCACCGCCTTCACCTCCGCGCCCCTCTCCTCGCCCTCGGGCGAGAGGATCTGCACGGTCCAGCTGCGGGCCATGCCGCTGCTCCAGCCCTGCGTCGCGGAGACCACGCCGATGCCGCCAGCCACCGCCAGCACCATCAGGTAGACCATCACCGCGATCACCCAGGGCAGCACACCCTGCGATTCCTTGCCTTCCGGCAGGAAGCGGAACCGATAGCGCCCCTGCACTGCCTTCATGGCCGTACCCCCTTCGAGAACGGCAGTTCGTCAACCGAGCCCAGCGCCGCGCCGGGTGCTGCTATCGGCGCAAGGCGAGAGCCCTGCGGAAGCGTCGTCAGCTCGCCCTTCTCCAGCCGCAGCACGGTCGCATCCGGCGCAAGGTCGATGAGATGCTGGTCGTGAGTCGCAATCAGAAGCGTCGTGCCCAGCCGGTTCAGCTCCTGGAACAGGTGCAGCAGCCGCCCGGCCATCTCCGGGTCCACGTTGCCGGTCGGCTCGTCCGCCAGCAACAGGTCCGGCCGCCCGATCACCGCGCGGGCAATCGCCAGCCGCTGCTGCTCGCCGCCCGAAAGCGTCGCCGGGCGGGCGCTCATGCGGTCCGCCAGTCCCACCCACGACAGCATTTCCTCGGCATGTTCCAGCGCCTCGGCCTCGCCCACGCCCGAGATGCGCAGGGGCAGCGCCACGTTCTCCAGCGCCGTCAGGTGCGGCAGCAGGCGGAAATCCTGAAAGATCAC
This sequence comes from Pedomonas sp., assembly GCF_036515995.1. NCBI lineage: Bacteria > Pseudomonadati > Pseudomonadota > Alphaproteobacteria > Sphingomonadales > Pedomonadaceae > Pedomonas > Pedomonas sp. The sequence continues at coordinate 25,819 of NZ_DATBUP010000073.1, forward strand.
CCCGATTCGGCGGCGCAGGGCCGGCAGCCCCTCTCGCTCCATCGACACCACTTCCTGTCCGAACAGCTCGATCAGCCCGCGCGACGGACGCTGGGCGAGGTACAGCAGCTTCAGGAGCGAGGTCTTGCCCGCGCCCGACGGCCCGGTCAGGAAGTGCAGCGAGCCCTTCTCCAGCGAAAAGCTGATGTCACGCAACACTTCCGCGCCTGTGCCATAGCGCAAGCCCACGTTTTCAAACCGGACGACGGTATTCACGGCAAAGCCTGTGGATGATGAGACTTTCCATTGTTTGGCACGCGGCGAAGCCAAACGCAAACGTGGAACCGGTGTTGTGCCGCCTTTGCCGCAGCGGTCGCCGCACACCCGGCACGTCCGGACGGCACGCCGCCGCAGGCATCTTCGATTCTCTTGCGCAAAACTGCCAAGCCGTGGATAAGTGCCCGAGGCGCCGGACGACCCATGTATTGGCCATCGTTATGGTACCGTTAAGCATTTAAGTCGTTACACCCTCAAGAGGCGAGCAAGGTCTTGTTCGACGGTTGCGCATGATCCTGACCTGTCCGAACTGCAATTCCCGGTATCTGGTAAGCGATACGGCCATTCCCGCCGAAGGCCGGGCCGTGCGCTGCGCCGCGTGCAAGCACGTCTGGACCGAATACCCGCAGCCCGAGGCCGCCCCGGCGCATGAACAGGCCCCCGAGCCTGTCTCAGCGCCCGCCCCTGAGCCTGCCCCGGAGCACGCCGTCGAGATGGCCGGTGCCGCCGCCGGTGCCGGAGCCCACGCGCCCGCACCTGCCGCGCCCCAATCCGCCGCTCATCAGCCGTCCGTCATGGACTCGCCCCACCACCCGGCCGGTCCGCCCGCCTATCCCGCGTTCGGCGAGGGCCCCATGCCGCGCCTCGGCCGGGATGAGGACATTCACGCCGCCGCGCTCGGGGAAGACGTCTCCGTCACCCGTTCGCTGCGCCGCCGCGCGTCGAAGGCCCGCACCACCCGCCGCGCGCCCAGCTGGAAGCCCCGCCTCCAGCGCAGCTTCCCGGTCAAGTGGGTCGCCATCGGCGTCGGCGCCCTCGCCATCATCGGCGTCAACGTCTTCCTGTGGAAGGACGCGCTCATCGAGCGGTCCGACATGTTCCGCAGCTTCTACGCCGCGGCCGGTCTTGCAACGCCCGTCCCGCATGACGCCAGCCTCGGCGCGCAGGTGCTGCGCATCAGCTATCCGCCGCCGCCGCCCGCGCGTCTGCTGGAGAACGGCAACCTGTCGCAGGAAATCACCGGCTCCATCGAGAACCCCACCCAGCGCACCGTCCGCATTCCGAGCCTCAAGGGAACAATGCTGGACGAAAACAACAATGTGGTGTTCACTTGGACCTTCCCACCGCCCATGCTGGTGCTGAACGGGGGTCAGACGGTGATGTTCGATACGAAGGTGGAAAACTTCCCGCGCACGGCGCGGCAGTTGCGCATCGGTTTCGACACCGGCGCGGAGGCTGCCACGGGCAGCGGCCCCAGCCCCGATATGGAAGGCTGACCGTCCCATGGCGCGCATCCTCGTCGCTGAGGACAACGCCTCGGTCCGCGAGTTCGTGGAGCGCACCCTCACCCATTTCGGCCACGAGGTCGTCGCCGTCGCTGACGGCGGCGCGGCCCTTGCCTGCCTGAGCCGGGAAACCTATGACCTGCTCATCACCGACATCGTCATGCCGGTGATGGACGGCATCGCGCTTGCCCTCAAGGCCAGCGCCGACGCGCCCGACATGCCGGTGCTGATGATGACCGGCTACGCCCATGAGCGTCAGCGCGCCTACAATCTTCAGGAACTCATCGCCGAGGTGCTGGACAAGCCCTTCTCGCTGGAAGACCTGAACACCACCGTCAATCGCGTCCTCGCCAACCACCGCGCCGGCAAGCGCAAAAGGTAGCAAAGGCAACCGCCATGTCCGGTCAGGCATCCGCTCCGGTCTCATCTCCGGCCCCTGACGCGCGGGTCAGCGCCGCCATGCAGGCGTTCCGCCGCGGTGCCCCGCACGAGGGCGTGCCCCTGATGCAGGCCGCCGCCAAAGACGGCCACCCCCTCGCCCAGCTCGCCGTCGCCGAATGGCTGGCGACCGGCTCCCGCCTGCCGCGCGACCCGGCCAAGGCGCTGGAGCTTGCCCGCCATGCCGCCCAGAGCGGCCTGCCTCCGGCCATGCAGCTCTACGCCTGCCTCCTGCGCTGGGAGAACCCCGAGGCAGACGCTGAGGGCGTACAGGACGCAATCGCACAGGACGCGAACGACTGGACCCGCCGCGCCGCCGAGCAGGGCGAGCCCGCCGCGCAGGCCGAAGTCCGGCTCTGGCCCCATCTGGCCGCCCCGCTGCCCGAGGCTGAGATCCTGTCCGGCGCGCCCCTGAACGATGCCCCCGCCGTCAAGGTCTTCCCCGGCTTCCTGCCGCCCGCCCTCTGCCAGCATGTGCTGCGCATGGCCCGCCCGCAGGTGCGCCCCGCCGCCGTGTTCGACCCCGCAAGCGGCGAGACCCGCCCCCATCCGGTGCGCCGCGCCCACAACATGAATTTCGGCCCGACGCTCTACGACAGCATCATCGCCTGGGTGAACCAGCGCATCGCCGCCGCCAGCGGCACCACCGCTGCGCAGGGCGAGCCCCTCGCCGTCCTCGCCTACGGCCCCGGCGGCGAATACCGCCCCCATTCCGACTGCCTGCCCCCCAGCGCCGCCCGTCCTGAGGACCGCCTCGCCGAGAGCGGCCAGCGCATCCGGACCCTGCTGATCGCCCTCAACACCGGCTACACCGGCGGCGAGACCGCCTTCCCCGCCCTCTCCCTCACCTGGCGCGGCCAGCCCGGCGACGCCCTCCTCTTCACCAACACCACCGAAGACGGCACCCCCGCCCCTGAGGCCCGCCACGCCGGCCAGCCCGTCCTCCAGGGCGAGAAATGGCTCGCCTCCCGCTGGATCCGCGAGCGCGCCTTTTCCGCGTGAGGCGGGGCCGGGATTACCGGGGCTCGATTTTTGATTTTTAGGATTTTGCGAGGGGCTTACCCCTCGCGCTCCCATTCGTTCAATGGGCCACCAATGGGGCCGCGCGTGTGATCAGCGTGCGAATCCATCGCCCGTCCGTCGCCAGACAACCGGAAGCAGCAGCGCCAACAGTTCTCACACTCACGACATAAAACCAGAGGAAGCCGCCTCGTCCCCCACATTACCAGCAGCCCGGTAAAGTGTCATAGATGACACCTAAATCACTCGGAGTTCTTTGAATGCGGGAGCGGCCGGTAAGCCGCTCCCGGACGGTGCTTTTATTCAGCCCCAGCCTGAATGATTACCGGAATGTAATCTCTTCTGACTGGTGGTGTCGGTCTCTCTGGTGCTGCTTGTGGCGCTGCTGCTGGGTTCTGAGCCTGTGGCTTGCCATCTTGCGCTGCGCCATTCGCCTGCCCGGCAATCGGCTTGTCCTTTGTTTTCTCAACAAATGCGGCGCGTCCTACCGCCTGATTAACCTGAGTTTCAATCGCCGCCGGAAGACAAATGCTCAAATAACCGTGAACAGCGCGCAGCGCGCTTGTCTGATTTGAGTAAGTCACACCATCAATTGCGGCCATGTAGGCTGCCTGCTGTGTTTTGACGATCTTGCGTACCGCGGAAGGATCAAGATCGTAAAGCAAACTCTCACCGATGTTGTTGATCGTCTGATCAACCAAGGTAACCCCCAATGGCGTCAGAGCGATCAATTCCCGACTTGCGCTCAATATCTCGGCAGCAGCGGCAGCAGCCGAGCCAAGATACTGCGTTTGCTTGCTCCCTGCCTTGCGCGCCCTGCTCAGCCAGAACAATGCGTCAATATAACGTTCGCATCGGGAATCAACGTACAACACACCAGCATCAACAAGTGGCCGCCAATCTTCCTGACCATTTACTTCCGTAAAATTATCACCGCTTACGCCTTTTATTTTCTCCATAAAATTTGTTTGTTGATTTGCAAATTTTTCAACATCCTTCTGATCTATTGAAGGAACGTTGGCATTCAGGTCGTGTGATGCACTACGCACTCTCTCGATTGTGCCTG
>NZ_DATBUP010000074.1:0-33148 GCF_036515995.1 Pedomonas sp.
AGGTGCCGGCCGGCGCCGCCAACCCGAGCCCGCCGATCGGTCCGGCTCTGGGTCAGCGCGGTGTGAACATCATGGAATTCTGCAAGGCGTTCAACGCCAAGACGCAGGAACTGGAAAAGGGCACCCCGATCCCGGTGATCATCACCGTGTACGGCGACCGCTCCTTCTCCTTCGTGATGAAGACGCCGCCGGCAGACTACCTGCTGGCAAAGGCTGCCAAGATCACCAAGGGTGCCGCCACCCCGGGCAAGGGCTTCGTGGGCAAGGTAACCCGTGAGGACGTGCGCAAGGTCGCCGAGACCAAGCTGCCGGATCTCAACACGACCGATATCGAGGCTGCGATGCGGTCCATCGAAGGCACGGCCCGTTCCATGGGCCTTCAGGTTGTGGAGGGCTAAACCATGGCTAAGCTGTCCAAGCGCATGCAGAAGCTCGCCCCGACGGTCGATCGTCAGAAGCTTTACACCATCGATGAGGCCATCGGTCTGGTGAAGCAGAACGCCGTCTCCAAGTTCGACGAGACGATCGAAGTCGCGATCAACCTGAACGTCGACCCGCGTCACGCCGACCAGATGGTCCGCGGCGTCACCACCCTGCCGAAGGGCACGGGCAAGACCGTTCGCGTTGCCGTGTTCGCCAAGGAAGCCAAGGCTGAAGAAGCTCTGGCCGCTGGTGCAGACGTTGTTGGCGCCGACGACCTGATCGATCAGGTTTCCAAGGGCAACATCAACTTCGATCGCTGCATCGCCACCCCGGACATGATGGGTCTGATTGGCCGCGTCGCCAAGATCCTCGGTCCGAAGGGCATGATGCCGAACCCGAAGCTGGGCACCGTGACCCCGAACGTTGCTGACGCCGTCAAGGCTGCCAAGGGCGGTCAGGTCGAGTTCCGCGTCGAGAAGGCTGGTATCATCCACGCCCGCCTCGGCAAGGCCTCGTTCACGGCTGAAGACCTGCGCGCGAACTTCGACGCTTTCGTCGACGCCATCGTCAAGGCGAAGCCGTCGGGCGCAAAGGGCAAGTACCTCACCAAGATCGCTCTGAGCTCCACCATGGGCCCGGGCGTGAAGGTGGACGTTGCCAACGTCAACGGCGCCATCTAAGTCTGGCGCTGCAGGAATTCCCTGCCCGGACCTGTGCCGGGCAGGGTATCGCCGTCCGCATTTGACAACGGAGCAATCCCGAGGCAGTGCAGGCGGCATCCGTCCGAGACTGCAGGCGCGCCGAACGGACTTCGGTCCCGAAGGCGCTTAATCGGCAAAGCCTACACAGACGGGGAAACGAGACTTTATGGTTCTCGCGGTGCGATCGCGGAGCCAACCGCAAGGGACAGCCACCAGGCCGAACTGACGCGGGTGTCGGGATGACCCCACGGACGGGCTTAGAGATCCGGTATCAATCGGGTCTCGGCTCAACCGGCCGGAAAGCGCAAGCAGACCGGCCATGAAGGAGTAAGAGCATGGACAGAGTCCAGAAAAAGGAGATGGTCTCCGCGCTCAATGCTACCTTCTCTGAGACGTCAGTGGTCGTGGTCACCCGGAATCTCGGTCTGACCGTCGCCCAGGTGAACGATCTCCGGAGAAAGATGCAGGCTGCCGGTGCCACCTTCAAAGTGGCGAAGAACCGGCTCGCTCGCATTGCCGCCGAGGGCACCCCGTACTCGTCGATCAGCCCGCTGCTGACCGGCCCGACGGCCCTGTCGACCTCCATCGATCCCGTGGCTGCTGCCAAGGTGGTCGTGGACTTCGCAAAGACCACCGACAAGATCGAAATTGTCGGCGGTGCGATGGGTTCGACCGTCCTCGACGTCAATGGCGTGAAAGCGCTGGCCTCCCTGCCGTCGCTCGACGAACTGCGCGGTACGCTCGTGGGTCTTATCAATGCCCCGGCTACCAAGATCGCGCGCGTCGTTGGCGCACCGGCTACCAAGGTGGCTCGCGTTGTCTCGGCTTATGCCGAGAAAGAAGCCGCTTAACCTTAAAAGACTTGATTTGGACGCATTGACGCGTCCCATTGGAGAATTGAAATGGCTGACCTTGCGAAACTGGTTGATGATCTGTCTGCCCTGACCGTCCTGGAAGCTGCTGAGCTGGCCAAGATGCTCGAAGAGAAGTGGGGCGTTTCGGCAGCTGCTGCTGTCGCCGTTGCTGCTGCTCCGGGCGCTGCTGCTGCTCCGGCTGCTGAAGAGAAGACCGAGTTCGACGTCGTTCTCGTGTCCGACGGCGGCAAGAAGATCAACGTGATTAAGGAAGTCCGCGCCATCACCGGCCTGGGCCTGACCGAAGCCAAGGCTCTGGTCGAAGGCGCTCCGAAGGCCGTGAAGGAAGGCGCAACGAAGGACGAAGCTGAGAAGATCAAGAAGCAGCTTGAAGAAGCCGGCGCTACCGTCGAGCTGAAGTAAGCCGCTTCGGCTGAAGCGGTTTCGCTTCGGCCTCAGCGTCAAAGGGGTGCGCCGCTCCAGGCCCGGAGCGACGCACCCCGACGGCGTTTTCGGTAGTTAGTATGCGTTAAAGGGCCCAGCCGGTGCAACGCCGGTACCTTCGCCGCAAGCCGGCAATTGATCTGAACGAACGAGGACGAACATACCCATGGCCACCCAGGCGACGTCGTTCACGGGACGCAAGCGCATCCGCAAGACCTTCGGCCGTATCCGCGAAGTCGTGGAGATGCCGAATCTTATCGAAGTGCAGCGTGAGAGCTACGAGCAGTTTTTGCGCTCGTTGCCCAACTACGTGTCCGGTCTGGAAAAGACGCTGCGGTCGGTCTTCCCGATCCGCGACTTTGCCGGTACCGCCGAGCTGGATTTCGTTCGCTACGAGCTTGAAGACCCGAAGTACGACGTTGACGAGTGCCGTCAGCGTGGCATGACCTATGCTGCGCCGATGCGTGTGACCCTGCGTCTGATCGTTTTTGAAGTGGATCAGGACACCGGTGCCCGTTCCGTGCTCGATATCAAGGAGCAGGACGTGTACATGGGCGACATGCCGCTCATGACCGAGAACGGCACCTTTATCATCAACGGCACCGAGCGCGTCATCGTCTCCCAGATGCACCGTTCGCCGGGCGTGTTCTTCGACCACGACAAGGGCAAGACCCACTCGTCGGGCAAGTACCTGTTCGCCGCCCGCGTGATTCCGTACCGCGGCTCGTGGCTGGACTTCGAGTTCGACGCCAAGGACATCGTCAACGTCCGCATCGACCGCAAGCGCAAGCTGCCGGTCACGACGCTGCTGTATGCGCTGGGCCTGCACTCGGAAGAGATCCTGAATCAGTTCTACAACCGGGTGACCTGGAAGCGTTCCACCGAAGGCTGGAGCGTTCCCTACGTTGCTGAGCAGTGGCGCGGTCAGAAGCCGACCTACGACGTGGTTGATTCCGCCACCGGCGAGGTTGTGTTCCCGGCCAACCAGAAGATCACGCCGCGCGCTGCCCGCAAGGCTGCCAACGACGGCCTGACCGAGCTGCTGATCCCGACCGACGAGATCTTCGGCAAATACGCCGCCTATGACATGATCAACGAGAAGACCGGCGAGATTTACATCGAGGCCGGCGACGAGGTGAGCAAGGACAACCTTGCCAAGCTCGACGCTGCCGGTTTCGACCGTCTCGACGTGCTGGACATCGATCACGTCAACATCGGCCCGTGGCTGCGCAACACCCTGATGGCGGACAAGGTCGAGGAGCGTGACCACGCTCTGGCCGAAATCTACCGCGTGATGCGCCCTGGCGAGCCGCCGACCCGCGAGACCGCAGAAGGCCTGTTCCACGGGCTGTTCTTCGATCCGGAGCGTTACGACCTGTCGGCTGTCGGCCGCGTGAAGATGAACATGCGTCTGGAGCTGGAATGCCCGGATGACGTGACCGTCCTGCGCAAGGAAGACATTCTTTCGGTCATCAAGACCCTGATCGACCTGAAGGACGGCAAGGGCGAAATCGACGACATCGACAACCTCGGCAACCGCCGCGTGCGTTCGGTGGGCGAGCTGCTGGAGAACCAGTACCGCGTCGGCCTGCTGCGCATGGAGCGCGCCGTGAAGGAGCGCATGTCGTCGGTGGACATCGACACCGTGATGCCGAACGATCTCATCAACGCCAAGCCGGCTGTGGCCGCTGTGCGTGAGTTCTTCGGTTCGTCGCAGCTGTCGCAGTTCATGGACCAGACCAACCCGCTGTCCGAAGTGACGCACAAGCGCCGCGTTTCGGCACTTGGGCCGGGCGGTCTGACCCGTGAGCGCGCCGGTTTCGAAGTGCGCGACGTTCACCCGACCCACTACGGCCGTATCTGCCCGATTGAGACCCCGGAAGGTCCGAACATCGGTCTGATCAACTCGCTGGCCACCTACAGCCGCGTCAACAAGTACGGTTTCATCGAGACGCCGTACCGCAAGGTGATCGACGGTAAGGTGACCGATGAGGTCGTGTACCTGTCGGCCATGGAAGAGCAACGTCATACCATCGCTCAGGCAAACTCCCTGACCGATGAGAATGGCGGTCTGGCGGAAGAGCTGGTCTCGGCTCGTGAAGCGGGCGAATTCCTCGTCGCGCCGCGCGAGCAGATCACCCTCATGGACGTCAGCCCCAAGCAGCTGGTGTCGGTCGCAGCGTCGCTCATTCCGTTCCTGGAAAACGACGACGCGAACCGCGCGCTGATGGGCTCGAACATGCAGCGTCAGGCCGTGCCGCTCGTCCGCGCCGAGGCGCCGTTCGTCGGCACCGGCATGGAAGCAACGGTGGCCCGTGACTCGGGTGCTGCCATCGCAGCCCGCCGCGGCGGCATCATCGACCAGGTGGACGCCACCCGTATCGTGATCCGCGCCACGGAAGACGTGGAGCCGGGCCGGTCGGCAGTGGACATCTACACCCTGCTGAAGTTCCAGCGTTCGAACCAGAACACCTGCATCAACCAGCGTCCGCTGGTGAAGGTGGGCGACGTGGTGGCCAAGGGCGACATCATCGCCGACGGTCCGTCCACCGAGCTGGGCGAACTCGCGCTGGGCCGTAACGTCCTCGTCGCATTCATGCCGTGGAACGGCTACAACTACGAGGACTCCATCCTCATCTCCGAGCGGATCGTGAAGGAAGACATCTTCACCTCGATCCACATCGAAGAGTTCGAGGTGATGGCTCGCGATACCAAGCTTGGGCCGGAAGACATCACCCGCGACATCCCGAACGTCGGTGAAGAAGCGCTGCGCAACCTCGACGAGGCTGGCATCGTGTACATCGGCGCCGAGGTGCACCCGGGCGATATCCTCGTCGGCAAGATCACGCCGAAGGGCGAAAGCCCGATGACGCCGGAAGAAAAGCTTCTGCGCGCCATCTTCGGCGAGAAGGCTTCTGACGTGCGCGACACGTCCCTGCGCCTGCCGCCGGGCGTTGCCGGTACGGTCGTCGAGGTCCGCGTCTTCAACCGTCATGGCGTCGAGAAGGACGAGCGTGCCATGGCCATCGAGCGCGAGGAAATCGAGCGCCTGGCCAAGGACCGCGAGGACGAGCGCGCCATTCTGGACCGTTCCACCTACGTCCGCCTGAAGGACGTCCTGGTCGGTCAGGCTGCCGCATCGGGTCCGAAGGGCTTCAAGAAGGGTTCGGAGATCACCGAAGAGGTGCTGGCCGAGACGCCGCGCCACGAATGGTGGAAGTTCGCTATTGCGAATGACGAACTGCAGACCCATATCGAAGCTCTGAAGGACCAGTGGGAAGAGGCTCGCAAGGGTCTCGAGAAGCGGTTCGAGGAGAAGGTCGAGAAGCTGCAGCGCGGTGACGAACTGCCGCCGGGCGTGCTGAAGATGGTCAAGGTCTTCGTCGCGGTGAAGCGCAAGCTGCAGCCGGGCGACAAGATGGCAGGCCGTCACGGTAACAAGGGTGTTATTTCCCGCATCCTGCCGATCGAAGACATGCCGTTCCTCGAGGACGGTACGCACGTGGACATCGTGCTGAACCCGCTGGGCGTGCCGTCGCGCATGAACGTGGGTCAGATCTTCGAGACGCACCTGGGCTGGGCCGCTCGCGGTCTCGGCGTCCAGATCAAGGACATGCTGGACTCCTTCTACCAGAACGGTCGTCAGGATACCGCGGCGATCCGCGAGCGCCTGAAGGCCATCTACGGCTGGCAGTATGACGAAGTGTCCAACATGGCGGACGAGCAGGTGGTGGAACTGGCTTCCAACCTGACCTCGGGCGTGCCGATGGCAACGCCGGTGTTCGACGGCGCGACGCCGAAGGACGTGTCCGACATGCTGGAGATGGCGGGTCTGCATGGCTCGGGTCAGGTCGATCTGCACGACGGCCGGACCGGCGAGCGCTTCGACCGCAAGGTGACCGTGGGCTACATCTACATGCTGAAGCTCCACCACTTGGTCGACGACAAGATCCACGCCCGCTCGATCGGCCCGTACAGCCTTGTGACCCAGCAGCCGCTGGGTGGTAAGGCCCAGTTCGGTGGCCAGCGCTTCGGTGAAATGGAAGTGTGGGCCCTGCAGGCTTACGGCGCGGCCTACGCCCTGCAGGAAATGCTGACGGTGAAGTCGGACGACGTGGTGGGCCGTACCAAGGTGTACGAAGCTATCGTCAAGGGCGACGATACCTTCGAAGCCGGTATCCCCGAGTCGTTCAACGTGCTGGTCAAGGAAATGCGTTCGCTTGGCCTCAACGTCGAGCTTCAGACGGCGGACGAGGAGTAAGAAACGGCGGGAGCCGCCTGTTAGCCGCCCGGAAGGGCAGCCCGAAGAGGGCTTTGGCGACAGGCGGCCGTCCGTGGTGTGGCGGCTCTCGCTACGGACAGCTTAGCATCGAGCCTTCGGTTCAGAGGACCTACGCATGAACCAGGAACTGGTGAATTTCTTCAATCCGGCCCAGAAGCCGGAGACGTTTGACAGCATCAAGATCTCGATCGCATCGCCGGAGCGGATCAAGAGCTGGTCGTTCGGCGAGATCAAGAAGCCGGAGACCATCAACTACCGGACCTTCAAGCCGGAGCGCGACGGCCTGTTCTGCGCCCGCATCTTCGGTCCGATCAAGGATTACGAGTGCTTGTGCGGCAAGTACAAGCGCATGAAGTACAAGGGCATCACCTGCGAGAAGTGTGGCGTTGAAGTCACCGTCTCCAAGGTGCGCCGCGAGCGCATGGCTCACATCGAGCTGGCTGCTCCGGTTGCTCACATCTGGTTCCTGAAGTCGCTGCCGAGCCGCATCGGCCTGCTGCTCGACATGCCGCTGAAGGACCTGGAGCGGGTTCTGTACTTCGAGAACTTCGTGGTCATTGAGCCGGGCCTCACCCCGCTCAAGAAGTACCAGCTGCTGACCGAAGACCAGATCTTCGAAGCCCAGGAAGAGCACGGCGAAGACGCCTTCACCGCCGGCATCGGCGCTGAAGCCATTCGTGAACTGCTGATCAGCCTCGACCTCGAGGCCGAGCGCGTGCGCCTGCGCGAGGAGCTGGAGCAGACCAAGTCGGAACTGAAGCCGAAGAAGATCATCAAGCGGCTGAACGTCATCGACAGCTTCATCGATTCCGGCAACCGCCCGGAGTGGATGATCCTGACCGTCGTTCCGGTCATTCCGCCCGAGCTGCGTCCGCTGGTTCCGCTGGATGGCGGCCGCTTCGCGACGTCGGACCTGAACGATCTGTATCGCCGCGTCATCAACCGTAACAACCGTCTGAAGCGTCTGATCGAGCTGCGTGCGCCGGACATCATCGTCCGCAACGAAAAGCGTATGCTTCAGGAAGCTGTGGACGCTCTGTTTGACAACGGTCGCCGTGGCCGCACCATCACCGGTGCGAACAAGCGTCCGCTGAAGTCCCTCAGCGACATGCTGAAGGGTAAGCAGGGCCGTTTCCGTCAGAACCTGCTCGGCAAGCGCGTGGACTATTCGGGCCGCTCGGTCATCGTGACCGGTCCGGAACTGAAGCTCCACCAGTGCGGCCTGCCGAAGAAGATGGCGCTGGAGCTGTTCAAGCCGTTCATCTACTCGCGCCTTGATGCCAAGGGTCTGTCCATGACCCTGAAGCAGGCCAAGAAGTGGGTGGAGAAGGAGCGCAAGGAAGTCTGGGACATCCTGGACGAGGTCATCCGCGAACACCCGGTCATGCTGAACCGTGCGCCGACCCTGCACCGTCTCGGCATTCAGGCGTTCGAGCCGGTGCTGATCGAGGGCAAGGCGATCCAGCTGCACCCGCTGGTCTGCGCTGCGTTCAACGCTGACTTCGACGGCGACCAGATGGCCGTGCACGTCCCGCTGAGCCTTGAGGCCCAGCTGGAAGCGCGCGTCCTCATGATGTCGACCAACAACATCCTGTCTCCGGCGAACGGCAAGCCGATCATCGTTCCGTCGCAGGACATGGTGCTGGGCATCTATTACCTGTCGATGGAGCGTAAGGGCGTCGAAGGCGAGGGCATGGTCCTGGCCGACCTGAAGGAAGTGCACGCTGCTCTGGCTGCCAAGGCCGTGACGCTGCACTCCAAAATCGTCACCCGCGTTCCGCAGACGGACGAGGCCGGCAACACCTACCTGAAGCGTGTGGAGACCACTCCGGGCCGCATGCTCATCGGTGAGACCCTGCCGAAGTCGCACAAGGTGCCGTTCGAGATCATCAACCGCCTTCTGACCAAGAAGGAACTGGGCGATGTGATCGACACCGTGTACCGCCACTGCGGCCAGAAGGAGACGGTGCTGTTCGCCGACGCCATCATGGCGCTGGGCTTCCGCCACGCGTGCATGGCCGGCATTTCCTTCGGCATGGATGACATGGTCATTCCGGCCGAGAAGGAAAAGCTGGTGAACGAGACCAAGGCGCTCGTGAAGGAATACGAGCAGCAGTACCAGGACGGTCTCATCACGCAGGGCGAGAAGTACAACAAGGTCGTCGACGCCTGGGCCCAGTGCGGTGACAAGGTGGCAGACGCGATGATGAAGCGCATCTCCGCCACCCCGGTCGACCCGGAGACGGGCCGCGAGCTGGACATCAACTCGGTCTACATGATGGCTCACTCGGGTGCGCGTGGTTCGCAGGCCCAGATGAAGCAGCTCGCCGGTATGCGCGGCCTCATGGCCAAACCGTCGGGCGAGATCATCGAAACGCCGATCATCTCGAACTTCAAGGAAGGCCTGACCGTTCTCGAGTACTTCAACTCGACCCACGGTGCCCGTAAGGGTCTGGCCGACACCGCGCTCAAGACCGCGAACTCGGGTTATCTCACCCGTCGTCTCGTCGACGTGTCGCAGGACTGCGTCATTGTCGAGGAAGATTGCGGCACCGAGAACGGTCTGGAGATGGCTGCGATCGTCGAGGGCGGTCAGGTCATCGTCAGCCTGGCCGAGCGCGTCCTTGGCCGTACCGCTGCCATTGACGTGCTGGACCCGAAGACCAGCGAAGTCATCGTGCCGGCCGGTACGCTGCTGAACGAGCCGGAAGTCGCCCTGATCGCCAACGCTGGCGTTCAGTCGATGAAGATCCGCTCGGTTCTCACCTGCGAAACCGACCAGGGCGTCTGCGGCGCTTGCTACGGCCGCGATCTGGCGCGTGGTACGCCGGTGAACATCGGTGAAGCTGTCGGCGTCATTGCCGCTCAGTCGATCGGTGAGCCGGGCACGCAGCTGACCATGCGTACGTTCCACATCGGTGGCGCGGCGCAGGTGTCCGAGCAGTCCTCGTTCGAAGCGTCCGTGGACGGCAAGGTGATGTTCCGCAACACCGCAACCGTCGAGGACAGCCGTGGCCGCCTCATCGCCATGGCCCGCAACATGGAACTGGTGCTCATCGATGCGGATGGCCGCGAGCGCGCCTCGCACCGTATCGCCTACGGCGCCCGTCTCCTGAAGCGCGAAGGCGAGCAGGTAAGCAAGGGCGAGCGTCTGGTCGAGTGGGATCCGTACACCCGCCCGATCATCACCGAAAAGGCCGGTGTGATTAAGTTCCAGGACCTGATCGAAGGCGTCTCGCTGTCGGAGAACACCGACGAAGCCACCGGCATCACCAGCAAGGTGGTGGTGGACTGGAAGTCGCAGCCGAAGAGCGGCGACCTGCGTCCGCGCATCACCCTGTTCGATGAGTCCGATGGTTCGGCGGAAGCTGCCCGCTACTTCCTGGCGGTCGACGCGATTCTCTCGGTCAACGACGGTGACAAGGTTGCCGCCGGTGACGTGATCGCCCGTATTCCGCTGGAAGCCGCCAAGACCCGCGACATCACCGGCGGTCTGCCGCGCGTCGCCGAACTGTTCGAGGCTCGCAAGCCGAAGGACCACGGCGTCATTGCACAGGCCACTGGCCGCGTCGAATTCGGCAAGGACTACAAGACCAAGCGCCGCATCATCATCCGTCCGGAAGATGGTTCGGATCCGGTCGAGTACCTGATCCCGAAGGGCAAGCATATCTCGGTGCAGGAAGGCGACTTCATCCACCGCGGTGAGTACCTGCTGGACGGCAACCCGGATCCGCACGACATTCTGGACGTGCTGGGCGTGGAGGCACTGGCTGCCTATCTGTCCAACGAGATCCAGGAAGTCTACCGCTTGCAGGGCGTGAAGATTAACGACAAGCACATCGAGGTGATCGTTCGCCAGATGCTGCAGAAGGTGGAGATCACCAAGTCCGGTGACTCGACCCTGCTGCCGGGCGAGCAGGTCGACCGCGAGGAAATGGACGAGATCAACGCCAAGCTGGTCAAGGAAGGCCGCGATCCTGCAGAAGGCAAGCCGGTGCTGCTCGGCATCACCAAGGCCTCGCTGCAGACCCGTTCGTTCATTTCGGCCGCGTCGTTCCAGGAAACCACCCGCGTGCTCACCGAAGCTTCGGTGCAGGGCAAGGTGGACCGCCTGTCGGGCCTGAAGGAGAACGTTATCGTCGGCCGCCTCATCCCGGCGGGTACCGGCGCAGGCGTGAACCGCATCCGCGTTGCCGCCAATGCGCGCGACGTGGCGCTGCGGGCCGCTCAGGCTGCCAAGACGTTGCCGGCTCCGGAAGAAGCCGCGTCGTAAGACCGGCCTCCGCAAGGAAGGCCTAAGGAACAAGGGCCGTCGGGATCATCCCGGCGGCCTTTTTCTTTGGGTTCCGCTCCGCCTTCACCCGGGGGCGAGAAATTCCTGCAAAACGTCTGTGAAACCGGCTAAACGGGCAGAACCTTCTCGACCTTACTCACAGGTGCCGCCGTGTCCTCCCATCCCGTTGTTGCCGTGCTTGCCTCCGCAGACATGATGCCGGAGGCACAGAACCGCTACATTGCCGCTGCGATCGGCGATGCCCAGATCGACCTGATGCGTGAGGCACTGGCGCAGGTTGGGCGCGATATCCAGATCGTGCAGTGGGATGGGGACGGCATCGACTGGTCGCGCTACGAGGCCGCCATCACCGCCGTGACCTGGGACTATGCGGCGCGGCCGGAGCAGTTCCTTGCCCGCCTTGCCGAGATTGCAGAGCAGACCCGGCTGATCAACAGCCTCGACGTCATCCGCTGGAACCTGAACAAGACCTACCTCAAGGATCTGGCCGAACGCGGAGCGCAGATGGTGCCGACCCGCTGGGTGGACAAGGCAACGCCGGAAGCCGCCGAGGCGGCCTTTGCCGCCTTCGGGACCGATCGGATCGTCATCAAGCCGGTTGTGGGGGCAAGGGCTTGGCGTCAGGTGCTGTTCGCCAAGGGCGAGGCCTGGCCGAGCGAGGCCGATCTGCCGCCGGGCGCCGCCATGGTCCAGCCGTTCCTCTCCACCATCCAGAGCGAGGGCGAGTACAGCTTCCTGTTCTTCAACGGCCAGTTCAGCCATGCGGTGGTGAAGCGGCCGAAAAAGGGCGATTACCGCATCCAGACCAGCTTTGGCGGGTCGGCCGAGCCATACATGCCCTCTGCCGACGATCTGCTCGATGCCCGGGATGTGCTGGAGTCCGTGCCGGAGGAGTTGTTCCATGCGCGCGTGGACATGGTGCGGGCCGAGGACGGCTCCCTGCTGCTGATGGAGCTGGAGCTGATCGAGCCGTACCTGTTCATCGAGGACGCGCCTGATTTCGTCCCGACATTCGCGGCGGGCTACGATGACCTGCTGACCGACGATTCTGAATGGTCGCCCGCCATCGGCGAAGTGGACCTTGACGACGAGTACTGAGTGCGGCTGGGCCCTGCCTGAAGGCTAGGCTCCCACCGGCAGGGCGGTCGTGTTCTTGATCTCGCTGAGGGCGATGGTGGATTTGATTTCCTGTACGCCGGGCAGCTTGGACAGCGTGTCGAAGAAGAACCGCTCGTAGGCTTCAATGTCGGCGGCAACGATGCGCAGGTTGAAGTCCGTCTCGCCCATCATGACGTAGCATTCCAGCACTTCCGGAATCTGGCGGATGGCCGCCGTAAACTCGTCCAGATGCTGGCGGCCATGGGCCGAGAGCTTCACCTGTGCAAAGATCTGGGTGTTGAGGCCCAGCTTCTTGCGGTCGAGCAGCGCGACCTGCGCGCGAATGTAGCCTTCTTCCTTCAGGCGCTGGATGCGCCGCCAGCAGGGCGATTGAGAGAGTCCCACCTTCTCGGCGATCTCGGCCGCCGACAGGCTGGCATCCTGCTGGAGCAGGGTGAGAATCTTCCGGTCTGTGCGGTCAAGGTTGGATTGCATTAATCAGTCTCTCTCAAGCTGGGCGGTGCATAAATCTTCCACAAGATTGCGTCACTGCAGCGAGAAAGAAAAGAAAAACCAGCCGAACCCCAGTATAACATACTCAACAAGGGCAAAAACTGCCCCGGAGATACGGAGTAAAGGTGCGGTCATGGTGATGCAGAGCGATCAGGGTTATGCTTATCAGGTGGTGACGGAACAGGACCCGGGTGCGCTGTCGCGCGTGCTGGAGTTCTTCGCCATGAACAGCCACATTCCCCAGAGCCTTGCCGCCCACCGCATTGACGAGGAAGCCTTGCAGGTCGACGTGACCGTGCCGGACCTCGATTACGCCTCCGCCCGCGTGATTGCCGCCAAGATGAAGCAGATGGTGGTGGTACGGAACGTTCGGCTGTTCCAAGCGGCGCGCAAGTCCCGCGCCAACGCCGCAGGCGGCGTGATGGAGCTAACCGAAGTCCTGATCTGATCGAGTGCGAGCCCCCCGTGTTGCGTTCCTGTAGGCGGTCCAGATATTTCTGGGCCGCCTTTTCAATCCGCCCCTTCAAATCTGTGACAGCCTCACCTATATTCCCTCTGCTGCCTTCGGGCAGCTATGGCGATAAATGGTGTCGTGAAATAGACACAGCGGACCCGGGGGCGGTACCCGGCACCTCCACCACAAGCGCCGCCGCAAGTTTGGCGGCGTTTCTGATGGGGGTGAACTAGGATCGACGTGTGTTCAAAGACGATTGCTTTCGCCCGGCCTGACTGAGCCGTTAAACTGGTCAAATCGACAAATGCCAACGATAACGAGGCATTCGCTCTGGCCGCGTAACCTAACCCGATAGGGTAAGGTTACTTCAACCAAAGCGCGGTCCGTGGTGCACCGGGCAACAGAAGCACTAACGCGGCACGGAGGGCGCCGGGCAACAGAAGTCCCTCCATTTTTTTGCTATTTTCGACCGAAGGTCCTTCGGCAGCTTGACGACGAGGGGACTGTGCCGCACGGTGACATGGTGACGACAGATTCACTCATTCCTTATGAAGACTATGTCCAGGCTGCCCTGCGCAGCGTGGTGGCACGTGTCCTGAAATCCGTGCAGACCGGCGGCCTGCCGGGTCAGCACCATTTCTACATTGCCTTCAAGACCCGGTATCCGGGTGTCGAACTGCCCAAGGCGCTGCTCGAGAAATACCCGGACGAGATCACCATCGTGCTCCAGAACCGCTACTGGGATCTGGAAGTGCATGAGGACCGGTTCGAAGTAAGCCTGTCGTTCAACCAGGTGCCGTCACACATCGTGGTGCCCTATGCGGCACTGGTCGGCTTCGTCGATCCGGCCGTGAACTTCGGCCTTCAGTTCCAGCCGCCCGAGGCGGAGGAAGAGGCGCTGCCGCCGGTGGCCGCCGCCGAGGAGCCCGAGGCCGAGGCTGCTCCCGCTGATCCTGAAGCGCCGGCCGACTCCGGCAGCAACGTCATCACGCTGGATCGCTTCCGCAAGAAGTCCTGACGGTTTCGCTCGTCATGGTGAAAAGCGCGCCGGGTCAGAGGCTTCTGGCCCGGTTTGTCGTTTTAGCCCCTTGAACGGCTGCGGGCCGGGCCTAGCCTTTGGTCAGGATGTATCCTGAGCAGGTGAGGAGCGGACCATGGCAACGCGCACGGAAACCGACAGCTTCGGCCCTATCGACGTCCCCGGTGAACGGTACTGGGGCGCGCAGACCCAACGCTCGATCCAGAACTTTCCCATCGGCAGCGAGCGCATGCCCGCGCCGCTCATTCATGCGCTTGGCTATATCAAGTGGGCCGCGGCCCGGGTGAACGCACGGGCGGGCGATCTGGAAGGGCAGCTGGCGCAGGCCATCGAAACGGCGGCGCGGGAAGTGGCCGAAGGGCGGCACGACGACGAGTTTCCGCTGGTGATCTGGCAGACAGGCTCGGGCACCCAGTCCAACATGAACGCCAACGAGGTGATCGCGGGGCGCGCCAACGAGCTGCTGATGGCTGGCAGGGGCGGCAAGCATCCCGTTCACCCCAATGACCACGTGAACAAGGCGCAAAGCTCCAATGACACCTTTCCCACCGCCATGCATGTGGCTGCCGCCCGCGAGGTGGTGGAGCGCCTGATCCCCGCACTCATGCATCTTCAGGAAGCGCTGGAAGCCAAGGTGGAGGCATGGGCCGACATCATCAAGATCGGCCGCACCCACCTGCAGGATGCAACGCCCGTGACGCTGGGGCAGGAATTCTCCGGCTATGCCCATCAGGTCGACATGGGCATCGAGCGGCTGAGGGCGGCGCTGCCGCGCATCTACGAACTGGCGCAGGGCGGCACGGCGGTTGGAACCGGGCTGAACACCCGCGCGGGCTGGGCGGAGAGCATCGCGCTGGAGTTGCGTGAGCTGACAGGCCTGCCGTTCGTCACTGCCCCCAACAAGTTCGAGGCGCTGGCCACGCATGACGCGATGGTGGAGCTTTCGGGCGCGCTCAACACCATTGCGGTTAGCCTCAACAAGATTGCCAACGACATCCGCCTGCTCGGCAGCGGGCCGCGTTGCGGGCTGGGCGAGCTGATGCTGCCGGAGAACGAGCCGGGTTCCTCCATCATGCCGGGCAAGGTGAACCCGACACAGGCGGAGAGCCTGACGATGGTGGCGGCGCAAGTGATGGGCAACCACACCACCGTGACGGTGGCCGGCGCCCAGGGCCACTTCGAGCTGAACGTGTTCAAGCCGGTGATTGCCTACAACGTGCTGCAATCCATTCGTCTGCTGGCAGACGGGGCGCGCAGCTTCACGGACCGCTGCGTCGTCGGCATCGAGCCGAACATGGAGCGGCTGAATGCCATCATCAATGAAAGCCTGATGCTGGTGACGGCGCTTGCGCCCGAGATCGGCTACGACAACGCCGCCAAGATCGCCAAGCACGCCCACGCCAACGGCACCACACTGCTGCAATCCGGACTGGAGCTTGGGCTGATCACGCAAGAGCGCTTCCATGAAGTGGTGCGGCCGGAGAGGATGCTTGGCCCCTCCGGCGGGTGATGGCTTAACGGCTCTGCAAGGGTCCAGAGCAGACCTTCCCGTTACGCCCGCGATTCTCCTTTGCGTCCGGGGCGCGGGGCTGGCACACACGGGGGCATGGAACTCTCATTGCACAGCATGACGGGCTTTGCCCGCACCAGTGGCGAGGCCGAGGGCTGGTCCTGGGTCTGGGAACTGAAGTCGGTCAACGGCCGCAGCCTTGAGTTGCGCCTGCGCCTGCCCCAGGGGTTCGAGGCGCTGGAGCCGGGGGTGCGCAGTCTGGCGCAGGCCCGGCTGGCGCGCGGCTCGGTGAATGCGGCGCTGACGGTCACGCCTGCCGGCGGCAACGGCACCCTGTCCCTCAACCGCGCGTTGCTGGACCAGTACGCCAAGGCGGCGCTGGAGCTGGCCGAGACCTATGGCCTGCCCAAGCCGGGGCCGGCCGAGCTGCTGAGCCTGAAGGGCGTGGTGGAAGGCGAGCCCGCGCTGGGCGAGGAGGCGCGCACTGCCTTGCATGCCGCCATGCTGGCCGATCTGGAGCAAGCCGTGGCAGGCCTCAAGGCGCACCGGGCGGTGGAGGGCGAGAAGATCGCCACGCTCCTGACGACGCTGCTGGACCGGATCGCCATTCTGCACGGCGAGGCTGACACGGTGGCGCGGGAGCAGCCAGGCATGATCCGCGAGCGTCTGGTGGCGCAGATCGAAAG
This sequence comes from Pedomonas sp., assembly GCF_036515995.1. Taxonomy (NCBI): domain Bacteria; kingdom Pseudomonadati; phylum Pseudomonadota; class Alphaproteobacteria; order Sphingomonadales; family Pedomonadaceae; genus Pedomonas; species Pedomonas sp. The sequence goes on from NZ_DATBUP010000074.1 coordinate 16,299, forward strand.
CCTGCTGGGCGGCGACAAGCGGGTGGACCCGGACCGGGTGGCGCAGGAAGTGGCGCTGATCGCGGTGAAGGCGGATGTGCGCGAGGAGCTGGACCGGCTCAAGGCGCACATCGAGCAGGCATGCGGGCTCCTGAAGGCGGGCGGGCCGGTGGGCCGCAAGTTCGATTTCCTCGCGCAGGAGCTTAACCGGGAGGCAACAACCCTGTGCAACAAGTCTGCAACCGTGGAGCTGAACCGGGTCGGCCTTGACCTCAAGGCGACGATCGATCAACTCCGCGAGCAGGTGCAGAATATAGAATAGCGTGGAAGGCTGAAGTTTTATGCCCTCGGTGGTTTCCTCCGGCGTACGCCGTGGTTTGATGTTCGTGTTGTCCTCCCCCTCGGGGGCGGGCAAGTCCACGCTTTCGCGCCTGCTGCTGGCCGATGACGGCAACATCGTCATGTCCGTGTCCGCCACGACTCGTGCGCCGCGCCCCGGCGAGGTGGATGGCAAGGACTATTACTTCGTTGATCAGAGCCGCTTCGACTCCATGGTGGCTGACAATGCCTTCCTTGAGTGGGCGACGGTTTTCTCCAACCGCTACGGCACGCCGCGCGGCCCGGTGGATACGGCGCTGGCGCTGGGCCGGGACGTGCTGTTCGACATCGACTGGCAGGGCACCCAGCAGATCGCACAGAAGGCGCAGGGTGATCTGGTGCGGGTGTTCATCCTGCCGCCCAGCATGGCGGCGCTGGAGCACCGTTTGCGCAGCCGCGCGCAGGATTCGGAAGAGGTCATTCAGGGCCGCATGGCCCGCGCCGCCGACGAGATCAGCCATTGGGCCGAGTATGACTATGTGCTGGTGAACGATGATCTGGAGCGCTGCTTGTCGCAGGTGAAAACCATTCTGGCCGCCGAACGGCTCAAGCGGGCTCGACAAACCGGCCTCGCGGAGTTTGTGAAAGAGATGCTCAATCCCTAAATAGGGAAAGGGTTCGGAATTGGGTTGCCCGACATGGGGTTAGCCCGACTGCGAGCGAGATTGTCAAAACGATAAAAAGAGGCTGCATATATGCGATCATTGATGTGGCTTGGTGCAGGGCTGGTGGCGGGCCTCGGGCTTGCGTGGGGCGTCACCACCGGCCCTGACGGCGCAACCAACGGCTCCACCGCAGGCGCGCAGACCGCGCAAACCGACACGGCACAGCGCGTCGCTCCCACATCAACCGCACAGGTGCAGCTCTCTTACGCTCCGGTGGTGCAGCGCGTCTCCCCGAGCGTGGTTAACATCTACACCAAGACGCTCGTCAGCCGTCAGCCGATGATGGAAGACCCGTTCTTCCGCTTCTTCTTCGGCGGGCGGCAGGCCCAGCCGCGGGTGCAGAACTCGCTGGGCAGCGGCGTCATCGTGCGCAAGGACGGCCTGATCGTCACCAACCGCCACGTGGTCGGCGAGGCGGACGAGATTACCGTCGTGCTGGCGGACCGGCGCGAATTCCCGGGCAAGGTCATCCTGCAGGACGAGCGCTCCGACCTCGCCCTTGTCGAGATCAACACCAACGGCAAGGACCTGCCGGTGATGCAGCTGGGCGACTCCGACCGGTTGCAGGTGGGTGACATCACCATCGCCATCGGCAACCCGTTCGGCGTGGGCCAGACCGTGACGCAGGGCATCGTCTCCGCCGTGCGCTCGGGCGGCGGCCCGACCGGCTACCAGTATTACATCCAGACGGACGCAGCGATTAACCCCGGCAATTCGGGCGGCGCGCTGGTCAATCTGGCGGGCGAGCTCATCGGCATCAACACGTTCATCGCCTCGCCCACCGGCGGCTCGGTGGGCGTGGGCTTCGCCGTGCCGGTGAACATGGTCCGCTCCATCATCGGCGCGGCCGGAACCGGCAAGCTGGTGCGGCCGTGGGTTGGCGTTGAGGGTCAGGCAGTCGATACGGACATCGCCTCCGCCGTCGGTCTCGAGCGTCCGCGCGGCGTGATGGTGAACCGGCTGAGCCCGCAGTCCCCCGCCGCCAAGAGCGGCCTGAAGACCGGCGACATCATCACCGCCATCGACGGCAAGGAGGTGACGGACAGCTCGGAACTCCAGTTCCGTGTCGCCACCAAGCAGATCGGCTCCACCGCCATCTTCACCGTGCTGCGCAACGGTAAGGCCCAGAACATCAAGGTCACGATGATGGCCCCGCCGGAAGTGCCCAAGCGCGATGAAACCGTGCTCAGCGGCAACAGCCTGTTCAGTGGCGTGAAGGTCGCCAACCTGTCGCCCGCCCTCTCTGTGGAGCTTGGCGGCAACCTGCCGGAGCAGGGCGTCATCATCCTCGAGATGTCCCGCAATTCCCCGGCCGCACGCATCGGCGTGCTGCAACCGGGTGACATTCTGGAGGCGATCAACGGCAACACCGTCGCCACGGTCGATGCGCTGGAAAAGGCCGTCGCGCAGGCAGGCTCCGGTGCCGTCAGCTTCCGCTTCCAGCGCGGCGGCCAGCGTGGCGAATGCGCGGTGCGCCCGCCTGCTTACGTCAGCTGCCGCCAGTAAGCGCGGTTGGGGTGGATTTCATGGAGGGCGGTGCGGGTACAGCCTCGCGCCGCCCTTTTTTTCTGTTTCGAGAAGCGGCAGGAACCACCTCCCCAGACGGACGGGTGCAGCGGGCACGCGCCCCTGCAAGGAAGTTCTTAAAAGCTTGTAAGATCAGACCGTTGGCTTCTGGGTGAAGCCCCTGGCCGTGATGCCGGGGGTGGGCTCGAGCGTGATGCCGGTCACCTCTGCACGGGCCGGCCCCTGCCAGCAGCGTTGGATCATTTCGTCCACCTTGGCTTCGGGGCCGACGAACAGGGCCTCGACGCTGCCGTCCTCACGGTTGCGAACCCACCCGTCCAGCCCCAGTTCGGTGGCGTTGAGGGTGGTCCACTTGCGATACCAGACGCCCTGCACCTGGCCCGAGATGCGGGCGCGGACGGCTTTGTGGCCAGCGGGGAGGGGAGAGTCTTCCGTCATATCGTACGCTCCCGGAATAGGTGAAACGGCTCAGGCCGCGCGCAGCAACTCAAGGAACTTTGCTGCGGACAGCAGGTCGACCCGGCGGGTTTCGCGGGCCTTCTGCGCCAGCGCATCCTCGCCCCACTTTTCCACCTGATAGAGTTCGTCCAGCTGCCCGGCCTCGAACGCCGCTTGCGGGGAGACTTCGCCTTCCAGCAGCGCCAGCCCGATCACCAGCGAGCCGGTGATGGTGGTGATGGTGTGCAGCGGGGCGAGTTGCCAGTCCTCCAGCGCCTCGACAGCCTGAGTAAGGCGTTGCAGGGCGTCCTCCGCCTGCGGGCGGTGCATGATGCCCTGCACGGTGCAGAGGTTGACGTCATAGCGGCGGCGGGCCCAGTCGATCAGCGGATCCCAGCTGGTGGCCTGCCGCTCGGCAAGGTCGGTAGGCCATTCGGCACGGTAACACACGAGGTCGCTCTCGCCGTAGCGGCTGATCTCGTCGGTCACCATCGCGCGCTGGGGCGTGACCCGGTCCAGCACGGTGTTGGCGTGCCGCGTGAGGGGCATGGCGGCGGGCTCGATGGTCTCGACCTGCGCATCCCACTCGTGGGCGATGGCTTCAGCGAGCGCCTTGGCGGGCACAACCAGCAGGGCCTTGGACGGCGTGCGCACCGGGCGGCCGTCAAGGTGGATCTGGTAGCCGCCATCAGCGGCGGCGACGGAAACGGATTTGTAGAAACGCTTCATTGCTCGGTTGAATCCATTGCAGAAGCCTCGGGCGGAGCCTTCAGCATGAGCCGCAGGCCCCACAGGCTGAGCGTGAACATGAGCGCCATGGAGGCGACCAGCATCTTCAGCCCCAGCTTCCTTGTTTCCGGTTCCGCATAGCCGATGATCGCGCCCAGCTCCAGACGGGCCAGCAGAACGATGCTGAGGGTAAGCAGCACAACGGTGGCGATGCCGCCGACGCTGAGCACAATCTTGTGGGACTGGTTCACAGGTGGCGCTCCAGAATGTCGTGCAGGTCTTCGTAACGCTCGATGACGGCAACCGCACCGGCCGCCAGCAGTTCCTCGGGCTCGTGATAGCCCCACGCGACGCCTACCGGCAAGGCCCGGGCGGCCACGGCCATTTTGATGTCATAGACCGTATCGCCCACCATGGCAGTGCGCTCCGGCATGGAGTTGGTCTCCACCATGCAGGTTTGCAGCATGGAGGGGTGGGGCTTGGAGGGGTGCCGGTCCGCCGTTTGCAGCGTGACGAAATGGTTCTGGATGTTGTGGTGTTCCAGACAGAGCTGAAGGCCGCGGTCCGACTTGCCGGTGGCAACGCCCAGCATGGAGCCGCGCGCTTCCAGCGCCTCCAGCACCTCACGCGTGCCGGCGAACAGCGGTTCATGCTCCAGCGCGCCAGTGTTGCGCAGCTCCCGGAACGCCATCTTGTAGTCATGGGCCAGGGCGATGTGCAGCTCGGGGTCGGCCTCCGGGAGGATGGCCTGCATGGCCTCAACCAGCGACAGGCCGACGATGCGGCGGCACGTGCGCACGCAGGGCGCTTCCAGCCCGTGCTTGCCGAAGCAGAGGGCCAGCGCCTGAACGATGTTGTTCTGGCTGTCCACCAGGGTGCCGTCGCAATCGAAGACGACGAGAAGGGGATCACGCGTCATGCGGGTACTGCTTTACTCGTGCCTGTTTTACTTGGATGGGCCGGTTATGCGGGCCTTCCCTTGGGCTTCTTTAGGCGGCGCGCGCCACGGCGGCTGTTGCGCTTGGCGAAGGAGCGGGCCTTCACGTAGTCCTCGCCCGTGCGGGGCTGGAACGAGGGGCGCTTCTTGAAGCCCTTGCGGGTGCTGGCCAGATCGCCGGCGGCAACGCCGCTGTCCGCCATCGGATCGTAGCCTTCGATCGTCTCCCGAGGCTCGACATCCTTGGAGAAGTCGAACATCGCCCAGCTGTCCAGCATGTGCTGGGCCATGGGCGCGGTGATGGACAGCGGCTTGCCGGACGGATGCTCGATGGTGAGGGAGCGGGCGTGCAGGTGCAGCTTGCGGCTGACGCCGCCGGTCAGGAACGCCTCGGCCCCGCCGTACTTGGCATCGCCCACGATCGGGCAGCCCAGCGCCTCGGCGGCGTGAACGCGGATCTGGTGGGTGCGGCCGGTCAGCGGCTCGAACTCAACCCATGCCGCCTTGGTGCCCGCGCGCTCGATCGTGCGGTAGCGAGTCTTGGCGGGCAGGCCTTCCTTCTCGTCGATGGTCATCTTCTCGCCGCCAGTGCCCGGCATCTTGGCGAGCGGGGCAACGATCATGCCCTCGTCCGGCTTGGGATCACCCACAACCAGCGCCCAGTAAACCTTCTTGGCGGTGCGGCCCGAGAACGCCTTGGAGAAGAAACCGGCGGCGTTGGCGGTGCGGGCCAGCAGCAGCACGCCGGAGGTGTCCTTGTCCAGCCGGTGGACGAGGCGCGGCTTGTCCGGGCGGCCGAACTTCAGCGCGCCCAGCAGCCGGTCCACGTGGGTCTTCATGCCGGTGCCGCCCTGCGTCGCCAGCCCCGGCGGCTTGTTGATGACAATGGCGTGCTCGTCCCGGTGGATGACGAGACTCTGGGCGTATTCGATCTCGTCCTGCGTCAGCTCGGTCGGCGTCTTCGACCAGACCTGCGGCTGCTCCTCCACGTCCTCGACGGGCGGGATGGTCAGCACCATGCCTGCTTCCAGCCGGTCGCCCGGAGCCACTTTCTGCCCGTCCACCCGCAGCGCGCCGGTGCGCGCCCAGCGGGCGACGAGGGTGAAGGAAATATCGGGACGGTTCCGCTTGAACCAGCGATCCACGCGGACGCCATCGTCCTCATTCGATACGATCGCTTCGGTAACCTTACTCATGCCAAAACCGTCCTCATCAGCCATAAACCGCAGATCAGCGCCAGAACGGAGGCTGTCATGGAGCCTGCCGCATAGAGCGCCGCCGTGGAAAACTGGCCCTTTTCCAACATTAAAACGAGTTCCAGACTGTAACTCGAAAAGGTTGTGAAACCGCCGAGCACGCCTACCGCCATAAACAGGCGAAGGGCTTCGTTGCCTCCCCGAAGGGCCAGCACCTCAGTCAGGATGCCCATCAACAGGCCTCCTAGCACATTTACAGTGAGCGTGCCCCATGGAAAAGTGCCGCCAGCCAGCGCAAACATGGCCTTGCCAGCGAAATAACGGCCCACGGCCCCGATGCCGCCGCCCACCGCGACGAGCCCGGCCGCCTGCAGAGGCGATAATATGCTCATGCTCTGCGTTTGCCTCAAGCCACGCCGAAAATCCATCCCTCGGTGCGGGCGATGGCGGGGGTCAAAGCCTCGGGCAACCAGAGAGCCGGGTTCTGCGCCACATGCCGCAGCCCGGCGCTGCTGACGAGCGCGTCGGTGAGATGGTCGGGAAGCGAACCAGCCAGCCCCGTCGCATCGGAGCCGAGTGCGGCAAGGGCTGCATCCAGTTCGGCTCCCGAGCGTAGTTTGGTGCCGCGCTCCCCGGCCAGCCGCAGAAAAGCACGAGGGTAGATTTCGACGAGAACCGGGCCCTCCAAGGGGAGCGCGTCAAATGGCCAGACGGGAATTCCGCTGGCGCGCGCCCGGTGCAGCAGGCGCATCCCGGCAAAGCTGCCCCTGCCGACCTGACTGGGGCCTATGCAAATGAAAACGGAGGCAGGCGAGCCAAAGCCACGCTTGCGCACCAGCTCTTCGCACTTCCGCCAGCGTCTGAAGCTGCTGTGCTCTCCGGAGGCCTTGCCGAAGTAGAAATGAGGACGCAGAACGCCGCCGATCAGCCCGCCCGCGCCGAGGTCTTCGTCCTGTGCGCTGGCATCGACATAAGACCAGAACTCCGGTCCCGTCTCCGGTGCATCCGTACCGGGGAGATAACAACCTGCTTTGTCATCGAATGGCGGGGCGAAGGAAAAATCAAACCCGATAAGCGTGCGGGTGCCTGCCTGCGCCTGCACGAACCTTAGAACGGCCTCGCGCGACCAGTATTTCTCCGGCGGTGCAACGCGAACTGGGGCGGCCGTTCCCGCCTCGCAGATCGCCACTTCAATGGCCTTGTGAAGGCGGCCTTTGGCTCCGGTCCAGTCTACGGCAACGAAGCGCTCGAACGGTGTCACGCGCTACCCTGCCGCTTCCGCCGCAACGAGTCCCAGTAGTCGAGGCGCTTGCGGATATCCCGCTCGAAGCCGCGCTCGTTGGGCTGGTAGAATTCGGGCCGGTTGGGGCCGGACAGCTCCTCGGGGAAGAACTCCTGACCCGAAAAGGCGTCGGGGAAGTCGTGATCGTACTTGTAGCCCTCGTGGTAGCCCAGTTCCTTCATCAGCTTGGTCGGGGCGTTCAGGATATGCTTGGGCGGCGGCAGGGAGCCGGTCTGCTTGGCCAGCGCCAGCGCCTCGTTGAAGGCGCTGTAGGAAGCGTTGGACTTGGGCGCCGTTGCCACGTAGGCGATGGCCTGCGCGAGGAACAGGCGGCCCTCCGGCCAGCCGACACGCTCGAAGGCTTCCCACGCGGTGATGACCTGCACCATGGCCTGCGGATCGGCCAGCCCGACGTCTTCGGAGGCGGCGCAGGCGAGGCGGCGGAAAATGGTGGTCGGCTCCTCGCCGCCGGAAATCATGCGGGCCGCCCAGTACATGGCCGCGTTCACGTCACTGCCGCGCAAGGATTTGTGGAAACAGCTGAGCAGGTTGTAATGGCCCTCCCGGTCCTTGTCATAGACCGGCAGGCGGCGCGAGAGCACTTCCGACAGCGCTTCCCGATCCATCGGCCCGTCAGCGGGCAGGCCCATCAGCATCTCGGCGCTGTTGAGCAGGAAGCGGCCATCGCCATCCGCCATGCCGACGAGCGCGGCCCGGGCCTCTCCGGTCAGCGGCAGTGGCTTGCCGGTGACGTCTTCGGCGCGGGTGAGGAGGGCGTCCAGCGCCGCTTCGTCCAGCCGGTTCAGCACCAGAACCTGCGTACGGGAGAGCAGCGCCGCGTTCAGCTCGAACGAGGGGTTTTCGGTGGTCGCGCCCACCAGCGTGACGGTGCCGTCTTCCACGTATGGGAGAAAGCCGTCCTGCTGGCTGCGGTTGAAGCGGTGGATCTCATCCACGAACAGCAGCGTGCCTTCACCGAGCCGCGCGCGCTGGCGGGCCTGCTCGAAGGCTTTCTTCAGGTCGGCAACACCGGAGAACACGGCGGAGATCTGCACGAAATGCAAGGAAACCCGGTCCGCCAGCAGGCGGGCGATGGTGGTCTTGCCGGTGCCGGGCGGCCCCCACAGGATGAGGCTGGGCAGCTTGCCGCCCGCCAGCATGCGGGTGAGCGCGCCGTGCGGGCCGGTGAGGTGGTCCTGCCCCACCACGTCTTCCAGTGCGCGGGGGCGCAACCGTTCCGGCAGCGGCTGGCGCTCGGCCTTGACGGCGGACTCTTGAGGTGTGCTGGTTCCAAACAGGTCGGACATAACATCTGTTCTAACGCGCTGGACGCGCGCGGCAAGCGGATCGAAAGCTGCTTTACGTGGCAGACGGTGCGGGAGCGGGCGTATCGGCGGGCAGGTCCTCCACCGGTTCGTCGTCACCCATTTCGCCGGGGTGACGTGCATACACCTCGGCAAGCAACTGGTCGATGAGCCCGGTGATGCGGCGCAGGCGCGGCCGCTCCGCATTCAGCACTTCAAGGAACGCCTGCCGCTTGAACTCGGCGATCTCATGCGGGAGCAGGTGTACGGCGGGCGCGGCGCTGGAGAGCACAATGTCGATCATCCGCTCGGCCGCGTGCAGGCGGCCCCAGAGGTAGTCGTTCTCCCGGTAGGCGCGGGAGAGGAAGGCGCCAAAGGTGGCGAACTGGATGCCCTTCAGCGTTGCCTCGGCCCCGCCCGCGCGCAGCGAGGTGGCGTCTGACGGCGAGATACGGTCTACCTTGATGCCTTCCAGCTCGTCGGTCGTCTGCTCGAGCATGGGCAGGGTCACGAGGTCGAAGAACGGGAAGCCGAGGAAGGCGAGCAGCAGCTGACGGGCGACCTCGGCATCGGGCATGACCGCGACGCAGTCTGCAATGCGCTGGTCCACTTCCTCATCGAGCGCCACCAGCCCGAGCGCATCGCCGAGCGCGTTAATGGCGGTGGACGGGTCAAGGTGCAGGCGGGACAGGCCCGCTAGGTGCTGCAATTGCTGCGCCGTGCCGGTCTGCCGCTGGAGCATGGGCGCGAGCGCGGCATAGAGGTGGCGCTTGGCAAGGTCGAGCGTGTCGTGGGTGACGAGACCGAGCGTGCCGTACATTTCGTTGATACGGCGGATGACGAAGCGCAGGCGGCGGATGCGGAAGCCCAGATCATAGCGGCGCAGGAACTGGAGGAAGGGGATGTGCTCCCCCAGTTGCTGGAGCCCGGAGAGCGGCGGCAGCGGAAGGACATGCCCCTCCACCGCCCAGCGGCGTACGAGCTGGAGCATGTCGTGGTGGGCGGTGCTGCTGCGCCGCCGGGTGAGGATGCAGAAAATCCCCGCCGTCTCCTCCAGCACCCGCGCGGTCTTGAGCTCGGCGTAGGCCTTGTAGGTGTAGCCGGAGCGATCCGCCAGCTTCTGCTGGGCCATGAGCCGCCACTGGGCAATGGCATGAGGCGTGACGCGGTTGACGTGCAGCCGCTCGCCGATGGCGTCTTCGATGGCGGCCTCGATGTCCGGAGTCAGGCTGGAGATGATGTCGCGGATGTTGTTCTGGCGGGCGGTCAGATCCTGCAGCCGCTCCAAATCGTCCCGAATGGGCTGCTGGCGCGGAATGGTGGAAAGCGCGCCGATGATGGTGCCGAAAAAGGTGGCGGGCTCGGCATGGCGGTCGTTCAGCGCCTTGGGGTAGGGCTCGACGTAAACCATGCGCCGGTCCACCTCCCGGTGGGCCGGGCGGTCCTTCAGGGCATGGATGGCCGCGTCGAACGGCTTGTTGTTGAGCACGCTGCCGTCGATGAGCAGGATGGAGGCGGGGTCGCGCCCGTTCAGCGTCCAGGTGGGAAACAGCTGCTCGATGAAGCCGGTGCGGTCACGCCAGACCTGCCCGCGCTCGGCCACGATCTCGTCGATCTCCCCGATGGAGGCTGGCGGAAACGCGCCGGGGAAGGAGGCGGTGGCCCGGGCCGCGAAGGCGAGGCTGGGATTTTCGCCCAGCTGGCGACGCCCGGCCGGATGGGTGCCCGGATCATGGAAGGAAATGATGAGCCGATGCTCGCGCTCGTTGATGCGCGGCGGCGAATTGAGGCGCAGGGTCTGGTTGTGGCCGTGATAATCGGTGACCGTCACGATCAGGTCGAGCGGATGGCCGGCGGGCAGCAGCGAGCCCGGCGTGACGGCGGTGCGCTGCATGGCTTCCAGCCCTTCGTAGAGCAGGCGGGCGAAGCCGCCGCCGGAGAAAGGCGGCTCGAACCAGCGGGAGCGCACGAGGGCGGAGAACTTATCCCGCACCTCGTCTCCGGCGTCTGCACCCAGCAGCTCCTCCTCCGCCTGCTGGCGCAGCCGCCAGCGCTGGAACAGCCACAGGAGCGGCCGCATGTAGGCTTTGCTCCATGGCGTTGAGGCCTGATGCGGATCGAGCAGGCGCTCTACGTCCGCGTTGCGCAGCCAGAGGTCCGTCAACGGCTCCAGCGAGAGATCCTCGGCAATGGCCTTGGCGAGAAACACGCCGTTTATGCCGCCGGCGGACGCGCCGGCTATCACATCCACCAGAACGCGCAGCTCGACGGTTTCATCGAGCCGGGCCAGTAAATCGAAATAAACCTTTTCCGTATCGGCAGGACGCCCGGAGCGCGAGAGAACGCTGTCCCGCTCGGCTTCGGGCAGCTGCTTGGCATCGCGCCACGCCTTGGAGGCGCGCTGAAGCTTCCAGATTTCCTTGGTGATGCCGTGCATGTAAACGGCGAGGGAAACTCCGCCGTAACAGACCAGCGCCAGCCGAAGTTCTTTTTCTTTCATGCCCGTGACCTGCCCTTGAGCAGACAGCCTACCCAAGGCGCGGCGTTTTCGCCATGACCGAAAGCCAAACAAAGCCATATTTTAGCGCCGATCGTGAAAATACGGGCAGGCCGGGGCCGAACGGCCCATGTTGGCGGGAGCGTGGCGCGCGAAGGAACGCAGGACACAGATTAAATTACGGATGGTGTGTACTCCTTTCTTGCCAGAGTGCGGCCCAGAGCAATGGGTATGAGGGCATGCAAGAAAAGACGACAGGATACTGGGGCCGAGAACGGACTGAGGAATAAGTCCGGGTGCAGAACAAGGCCGCAAGAACGAACGAAAGATCACAGCCAATTTAGCAGAAATGCCGCGTGTGGGCACGAAAAAATCCCCTGTCCTCCGCGGGCGGAGGGACAGGGGATTTAAATGGTCAAGCCTTGCGGGCTGCTCCTGGCGAGCAGACCGCGAGGGCTATGCCGGGAGCTTACTCGTCCCGATCAGTCCGCGTGCCCGACTGGCCACGCTGGCCCTGCTGACCCGACTGGCCCGACTGGCCGCCGACACCGGACTGACCGGATTGACCGGACTGGCCCGATTGACCGGACTGGCCCGATTGACCCGACTGGCCCGACTGGCTGCCCTGACCCGATTGGCCGGACTGGCCGCTCTGGCCCGACTGGCCTGACTGACCGCCAAGGCCCGACTGGCCGGACTGACCGCTCTGGCTCGACTGCCCGCCTTGACCAGACTGGCTGGCGAAGCCGGACTGGCCGCCGTAGCCGCCCTGACCAGACTGGGATTGCTGGCCAAGACCGCTCTGCTGGCTGAACTGGCCTTGCTGGCCTTGCTGGCCCTGCTGACCAGCCTGGCTCTGCTGCTCGGCCTGACCAAACTGGCCCTGCTGACCCTGCTGCTGGCCCTGCTGGCCGCGCTGGCTCTTCTGGCCTTGCTGACTTTGCTGGCGCTGGTTTTGGTCCTTACGGTCCTGAGTCATTGTCATCTCCCCTTGGGCATTGTCTGGGAATCTGGAGAACGGCGGTTTTAAAGCCGTCCTCAAGCCAACGGATGGCAGGTGGGCGAGTTCCTGTTGCCAAGCTTCAGTGCTCGTCAGCACCCGGGGTGCGCTTGGCCGAAGACTGGCTTTTTGAGTGGGCCTGCTGACCCTGATGGCCCTTGCCCTGCGTGGTGCCTTGTCCTTGCTGGCCGGGCTGTCCCTTTTCGAACATCTGCTGTCCATGCTGGGTGGCACCGGGCGTGCCACGGCCAAGGTCAGGCTCGCTCCGGCGCTGGCCTTGTTGCGCCGGATGCTTCAGGCTCTCCCCAAAATTCTGAAGGGCGGGATTATCACTGCCGCCGCGCGGCCCGCCCTGCTCAGGCTGGGGCTGCTTTGGCGGGCCGGGGTCCCCGGGGCGAGTGGTTGCGTTTTTCGATGGATCGGGGCGGTTCTTGTCGCCTGTCATGCCATGCATCCTTTCACTGAGAATTGCCCGCCGGAATTTCCGGGGCCTTTTTCAGCCAACGGCGCACAAAAAACGGGGTTCCTCCTGCGCACTCTGGTCGGAGCGGCGGAGTTCCGGAATAACAGGGCGGCAGAGACAGGGGATGATTGGGACAGGGACGGGGTTGGAGGCGCAAGCCTGATCAAGCAGCACAAGGCGGGACGCGGGGGGGGCTGCGTCCACGCGCTTGGCCGTTGGGAATGAAAGTCGGAGCAGCGACTATTTTTTCTTGCTGCTCTTCTGACCCGAGGTCTGGGACTGCTGGCCGCTGCTCTGGCCGCCACCCTGCTGGGACTGCTGGCCACCGGACTTCTTGGCGGCTTGGCTCTTGGAGCGGCCCTTATAATCGTCGTTCTTCGCCATAGTTCATCTCCCGCGCTTTTGGGGGTTTTAAGGCAACGATGGAGCGGACCGTCAGGTTCCGTAACCTCGCGGCATTGATCCTCCTGTTTCAATGTGATGCCGCAACGAACAAACGGGGCCGTTGGCTGTTTCTTTCTGCAGGCACGCCTTGCGGCATTTTCCGCGCGTCCTCTGATTGTCTTTAAGGAGACACCCCATGGCGAAGGTTCTGGTGCTTTATTACAGCAGCTACGGGCACATTGAAAAAATGGCCTATGCCGTGGCTGACGGCGTGAAGGAGGCCGGTTCCGACGCCACGGTAAAGCGCGTGCCGGAACTGGTGCCGGAAGAAGTGGCGCGCAAATCCGGCATGAAGCTGGAGCAGGATGCGCCGATCGCCGAGCCGAAGGAGCTGGCGGATTATGACGCGGTGATTTTCGGCACCCCAACCCGGTATGGCGTTGCGGCCAGCCAGATGCGGAATTTCATCGACCAGACCGGAAGCCTGTGGTCCAGTGGCGCGCTGGTGGGCAAGGTGGGCAGCGTCTTTACGTCCACCGCGACCCAGCACGGCGGACAGGAAAGCACCATCCTTTCCATGCATACAACCCTTCTGCACCTGGGTTACGTGATTGTCGGTTTACCCTATTCCTTTGAGGGGCAGATGCGGATGGACGAAATTACCGGCTGTTCGCCTTACGGTGCTTCCACGCTGGCGGGTGGTGACGGCAAGCGTCAGCCGAGCGAGAATGAGCTGGCTGGCGCACGGTTTCAGGGGCGCCACGTGGCAGAAATCGCCGCCAAGCTGTTTCCCGGCTGAGGGCCTAGAGCAATGCCGACGGAACGGCTGACCTTTCAGAGCCGGAGCGGTGCCCAGCTCTCCGCCCGGCTGGAGCGGCCGGATGGGGGCATAGAGGCGTATGCCCTGTTTGCCCACTGTTTCGCCTGTACCAAGAACAGCCTGGCGGCGGTGCATATTGCACGCGGATTAGCGGCGCACGGCATCGCCACGTTGCGTTTTGATTTTACCGGGCTGGGGGAAAGCGAAGGCGAATTCGGCCAGCACCCCTACAGTGCGGATGTGGCCGATCTGGCGGCCGCTGCTGCGTTCATGGAGGCGCAGGGCATGTCTGCGCAACTGCTGATCGGCCACAGCCTGGGCGGTACGGCGGCACTGGCGGCGGCGGCGCAGATGCCTGACGTCAAGGCGGTCGTGACCATCGGCTCGCCTTACGAGGCGTCGCACGTCACCAATCTCTTCGCAGCAGAACTTGATGAAATCATGCGCTATGGCGAAGCGCCGGTGAGGCTGGGGCCAGCAACGTTCAGCCTCAGCCGGAATTTCGTTGAAGATCTGTCACGCCATTCCCCGCACGAGCGCATTCAGACGCTGGGCCGGGCGCTGCTGATCCTGCATGCGCCAACCGATGCAATCGTCGGGATTGAAAATGCGGAATCCATTTTTAGCGTGGCGCGGCATCCCAAGAGCTACGTCTCGCTCGATACGGCGGATCATCTGCTGACCAACGGAGACGATGCCCGTTATGCGGCAGGCGTTATCGCCGCCTGGGCCTCGCGGTATCTGGGCCTTGCGCAACAGGGGCAGACGTGAACTTCCCGTCGCAAGGGGGTCTTGAGACCCCCTTGCTGCTTGAATTTCAGATAATCAGAAATTCGAGGTGAAGGCGTCCGCGGTATCAGGCTTGCTGGCGGCGGCGCTGGGGCGTGGGCGTTTCCTCGCCCGGGTTCATGTCTTCCTGTCCCATTTGGGGTGCAGAGGCCCCGGTGGGAAGTTCTTCCAGATCGGTCAGCTCGTCGATATTCACGCCGGAGGGCTGAACGACGCTTGGGATCTGGCGTGCGCCAATGGCTCCAAGCGCGCGTTTGCGACCCTTGCCGCGAGCATTCTCGCTCATGTCGTCTTCTCCCGTTCATGCTTGAGCGTGAGGAGGCTCGGGCGCGGTGCCGCGCCGTTCATGAGCCCCTCTAAAGAACCAACGGGAAGGGCACAGGCGGGTTCCCCCGTTTGCCTCGTGCCCCCTTATTCGGCGGGTTGAGGAGCGGGTTCGGCAAGACCGGCCGCGCCGGGGGACAGGTCTCCGTTTTCCACCGCCTTGGCGACCGAAGCGCTGAGAACCTCCTGCTGCTGGGCAGACCACATGGCGGCGTAGCGGCCTTGCCGCTCCAGCAGTTCGCCATGGGTGCCGCTCTCGACGATGCGGCCCGCCTCAAGGACGATGATCTGATCCGCGTTGACCACGGTGGAGAGCCGGTGAGCGATGATGAGCGTGGTGCGGTTGGCCGCCGCTGCGTCCAGTGCTGCCTGAATGTCCCGCTCGGTGCGGGTGTCGAGTGCTGAGGTGGCTTCGTCGAGGACAAGGATCGGCGGATTTTTCAGCAGCGTGCGGGCGATGGCCACGCGCTGCTTCTCGCCGCCCGACAATTTCAGGCCGCGCTCGCCTACGATGGTGTCGTAACCGTCCGGAAGTGTCAGGATGAAGTCATGGATCTGGGCGCGGCGGGCGGCGTCTTCCACCTCCTCCGGTGTGGCCCCGGGGCGGCCGTAGGCGATGTTGTAGCGGATGGTGTCGTTGAAAAGCACCGTATCCTGCGGGACGATGCCGATGGAGCGGCGCAGGCTTTTCTGGGTGACGTCGCGAATATCCTGCCCGTCTACCGTCACGCTGCCCGAGGCGATGTCATAGAAGCGGAACAGGATGCGAGAGATGGTTGACTTGCCAGCGCCCGAGGGGCCGACGATGGCCAGCGTATGGCCTGCGGGCAGATCGAACGAGACGCCGTGCAGGATGGTGCGGCGCGGCTCGTAGTGGAAGACCACGTCGCTGAAGCGGATGCGTGCGCCGGCAATGGCAATGTCCTTTGCCCCCGGCTTGTCGGTCACCTCCTGCGGCTGGTCGAGCAGGCCGAACATGAATTCCATGTCTACCAGGCCCTGTTTGATCTCGCGGTAGATCCAGCCCAGAATGTCGAGCGGGCGGAACACCTGAAGCAGCATGGTGTTGACCAGTACCACATCGCCGATGGTGGCGGTGCCGTTGCCCATGCGCGAGGCGACCAGTGCCATGCAGCCGAACAGGCAGAGACTGGTCAGGAAACCCTGACCGATGTTGAGGAAGGCAAGCGAGCTGTCCGACTTGGTGGCGGCGTCTTCATAGCGGCGCAGCGCCCCGTCATACTGGCGGAACTCATGCTCCTCGTTGTTGAAGTATTTCACCGTCTCGAAATTCAGCAGGCTGTCGATGGCGCGGGCGTTGGCCTTGGTGTCCCGATCCACCATCTCGCGGCGCAGCTTGGCCCGCCATTCGGTGATGACGGCGGTGAAAATGATGTACGCGCCGATGGAGCCGACGGTGATGGCCACCACCTCCCAGCCGAAATTCACGCCGAAGATGACGCAGACGGCCAGCAGTTCGATGATGGTGGGGCCGATGTTGAACACGAGGAAGTAGAGCATTTCATCAATGCTCTTGGTGCCGCGCTCGATGGCCTTGGATAGGCCGCCGGTGCGCCGCTCCAGATGGAAGCGCAGGGACAGCGCGTGCAGGTGGCGAAAGACGTCCAGCGCCAGGCCGCGGATCGCCCGCTGGCCGACGCGGACGTAAACCGCATCGCGGGTGTACTGGAACACGCTGGAGGCGAAGCGCACGCCCGCGTAGCCGCCGATGAGGCCGACGGCCAGCGCAATGGCCGGGCCGCCCGGCTGGGTGAGCGCATCGGTTGCCCACTTGAAGAAGAAGGGCACCACCAGCACCGTCGCCTTGGCCAAAATCATCAGGATAGCCGCGATGATGATGCGGATTTTCAGCGACCGGTCATGCTTGGGCCAGAGGTAGGGCGCGAACCGGCGCACGGTCGACCAGGCGCTCTTGGCGGCAGGCGTCGTGGTGGTTGCGGGCTCGGGCGTTTGATCCGGTGTCGAGGCGGGCGCGGGGGCGGTCATGACGGGCAATGTCCTTCACACAAACGGAAACAGCCCGGCGCGCCGGGTGATTGCACCTCCCAGATAGGACTTAGCTCAGCTCTGCGCCAGAGGCACGAGGACGGACGGACTATGCACAGGCCGGAAACGTC
>NZ_DATBUP010000075.1:0-26735 GCF_036515995.1 Pedomonas sp.
CGGTCTTCCAGCCCTGCCCTTCGGCGTAGCGGGTGTACATGCGGAACAGGTCGCCCGCGAACAGCGCCGCCTCGTCACCGCCCGTACCGGCGCGGATTTCCAGAATCGCGGACTTCTCGTCGGCCACGTCCTTCGGCAGCAGCATGATCTGCAGGCGCCGCTCGGCTTCGGGCACCTGATCCTTCAGCGCCTCCATCTCGTCGCGGGCCATCGCCTTCATCTCGGCATCGAGCGAGGCGTCGTTCAGCAGGCTTTCGGCCTCTTCCAGTTCGCGGACCAGCCTGGTCAGCTCATTGGCGGCCTCGACCACCGGATTGAGCTCGGCATACTCCTTCGAGAGCTTGACGAAGCGGTCCGCCGCTGCGCTGGGGTCCGCCATGTCACGCGACAGTTCGGCATGACGCAGACGGATACGGTCGATCTTGGCTTGCGGGATGGAGGGCATTGTTCAGTCCTGATACGGCTGCAGCGCAGCCTCAACTTCGGCCAACGGCACGGCGCGCTGCTCGCCCGAGGTCAGATCCTTCAGCATCAGCTCGCCGCGCGCCAGTTCGTCCTCGCCCAGAATGAGCGCGACCGGGCTCTTGGCGTCGTTGGCGCGAGACAGGCGCTTCTTCATGTTGCCGCGGAACGCCTGCTCAACCCGCAGACCGGCGCGGCGCAGACGGGCGGTCAGCTGCACGGCTTCGGCCTGTGCCGCCTCGCCCAGCGGAATGACCGCAATCGGGCCGCGCACCACTTCCGGCAGGTCCACCAGCAGCGCCAGGCGCTCAATGCCGCCCGCCCACCCGACAGCGGGCGTGGCCGGGCCGCCCAGCTGCTCGATCAGCCCGTCATAGCGACCGCCGCCCAGCACGGTGCCCTGCGCACCCAGATGCGTGGTCGTGAACTCGAAGGTGGTATGGCAATAGTAATCAAGGCCGCGCACCAGACGCGGGTTGACCACCACATCCATGCCGATACCTGAAAGGCCCTTCAGCACGGTCTCGAAGAACTGACCGGCCTCGGCATTCAGGAACTTGTCCAGCAGCGGCGCGTCGGCCACCAGCTTCCTGTCGCCCTCGTCCTTGGAATCGAGAATGCGCAGCGGGTTCTTGTGCAGGCGGCTCTTGCTGTCATCCGACAGCGCGTCTGCATGACCCGAGAAATACTCAACCAGCGCTTCGCGCCATTTGGTGCGGCTTTCGCTGTCACCCAGCGTGTTGATTTCCAGCTGCACCTTGCCCGCCAGGCCCAGCTCATCCAGTAAGTGGGCGGCCATGGTCAGCAGCTCGATATCCGCCTGCGGCTCGCCCGCGCCCAGAATCTCCGCGTCGATCTGGTGGAACTGGCGGTAGCGCCCCTTCTGCGGCCGCTCATAGCGGAACATCGGGCCGTGGCCGGCCAGCTTCAGCGGAGCCAGCTGCTGCCAGCCGTTGGAGATGAACGCGCGGCACAGGCCGGCGGTGAATTCCGGACGCAGCGTGAGCGACTCGCCGCCACGATCCTCGAAGGTGTACATCTCCTTGGAGACCACGTCGGTCGTCTCGCCGATGCCACGGGCGAACAGCTCGGTGAATTCAAAGATCGGGGTATCAACCTTCTGAAAGCCATAAAGGTGGGCAAGCCGGTGGAAGGTCTCCACCACCTTTGCAAACCGCTGGGCGTCTTCACCGAAAATGTCGCGCGTGCCGCGCACGGGCTGAAGCTTGGACATGCCGATCAATCTCCTTACGAGCGGCGCTTATAGAAACAGAATGAGCCCATGAAAATGGGAAGTTCGGCCGTGCGCTCTCCGGCAACCGGAACAACACCTCCTGTCGCGGCGTTGACCAGCCAAGCTCCACTCAAGACGGAGAGCATCCATGCTGCCGCCGACCACCCGCCGCGTCGCCGACAACTCCTCCGCCGTTGCCAATGCCCGCATTCGCCAGCGCACGGAAAAGAACGTGATCTACTATGCCCGCAACCCGGCGCTGATCGAGATGCGCCTGCGCGAGCTTGACCGGGAGTGGGACATCGAGCGCGTTCTGGAAACCAGTTCCTCTACCCTCTCTCTGGCAGGCTTCGTGCTGGCCATCACACGGCGCAACCGGCGCTGGCTTCTGCTGCCGTTCGGGGTTTCGGCCTTCATGTTGCAGCATGCACTGCAAGGCTGGTGCCCGCCCATTCCGCTGCTGCGTCGCCTTGGCGTGCGCACCGCCGCGGAAATCGACGCCGAACGCTATGCGCTGAAAGCCCTGCGCGGAGATTTCGAGCGGCAGGCCCATCTTCCGGGCTCGTTCCGGCAGATCGCCCGGCGGGCGCTGGAAGCAACGGATGCCGGCTAGCCCGCCCTCTTGTCTTGCCTGAAAGGGAAGCGGCGGATTACTCCGCCGCTGCCTTGGTGGCTTCGATCTCGGCGGCCTTCTGCTCGACCAGCTTCACGATGTGCTCGACCATCGCCTCGTCCTCGACGTGATGGTCGGTGACGCCGGACAGGTAGACCATGTGCTTGCCGTTGCCGCCTCCGGTCACGCCGATGTCGGTCTCGCGCGCCTCGCCGGGACCATTCACCACGCAGCCGATGATCGACAGCGACAGCGGGGTCTGGATGTGGCGCAGCCGCTCTTCCAGTACTTCCACGGTCTTGATGACCTGGAAGCCCTGACGGGCGCAGGACGGGCAGGAGACGATGCGCACGCCCCGGTGACGGATGCCGAGCGACTTCAGCATTTCAAAGCCGACCCGCACCTCCTCCTCCGGCGGCGCGGAGAGCGACACGCGGATGGTGTCGCCAATGCCCGACCACAGCAGCATGCCCATGCCGATGGAAGACTTGACGGTGCCGCCGATCATGCTGCCCGCCTCGGTGACACCTAGGTGCAGCGGGTAATCGCAGGCTTCGGCCAGTCCCTGATAGGCAGCGACCGCAAGGAACACGTCAGACGCCTTCACCGAGATCTTGGTCTCGAAGAAGTCCGCATCTTCCAGCAGCTTCACATGCTCCATGGCGGATTCGACCATGGCTTCCGGGCACGGCTCGCCGTACTTCTCCAGCAGGTGCCGCTCCAGCGATCCCGCGTTCACGCCGATGCGGATGGAGCAGCCGTTTGCCTTGGCGGCCCGCACCACTTCCTTCACGCGCTCGGCCGAGCCGATATTGCCCGGGTTGATGCGCAGGCACGCCGCACCGGCGTCCGCCGCCTCGAGCGCGCGCTTGTAGTGAAAGTGAATGTCCGCCACGAGCGGAACGGTCGCGGCCCGGGCAATCTCCCGGAACGCCGCAGTCGACTCCTCGTCCGGGCAGGACACGCGGATAATGTCCGCCCCCGCTTCCTCGCAACGGCGGATCTGTTCGATCGTGGCCTTCGCATCGGCAGTGATGGTGTTGGTCATGGTCTGCACGGTGATGGGGGCATCACCGCCCACCGGCACATTGCCAACCATGATCTGCCGGCTTTTCCGGCGCAGGATATCCCGCCAGGGGCGCACGCTCATGTCAGATCCTCGAAAACCGCAAGCAGCCAATTCGCTAATCGGGCTCTATATAGCGATGCCGCGCCCGAATGTCGAAAAATGGTACGGGCCGTGGCGGATTTTCCGCAAGGAGCGAAACGGGCCGGTGCGGCTTTGTCGAAAAAAGGCAAAAGGCCCGGCAAAAGCAGAACGCCCGGCACAGGGGCCGGACGCGACACTGCATTGACGTGATGCAAAGTTACCGGGCGGCGGGTGCGCCACCCGTACGGGACCGTGCCAACTGGCGCAGCGACTCCGGATTGAGATCGATATTGCGGATCACCTCGCCCCGGCCACCCAGCGGCGGCAGGGTGATGTCACCCACCTTGATCTCAACCGCACCGGCATTGCCGGTCATCAGCTTCAGGTTCGGCAGCGCCGGAACGCGGTAAGTCTCGCCCGCCTTCATGATGCCGATCTTGACCGCGCCGCTGACACCGTCGGAGATCCGCACCCAGCTGTCGTCAACCGCACGGATGATCACCGGGCCGCTGTTGATGACCTGCGCTGCGGCAGCGGCCTGAGCCTCGGCCTTTTCATGCGCAACTGCGGCAGACGGCGCATCAGTCGTTCCGGTAGCAGCAACGATCGCAGGAGCAGTCCCATCGGTCGATGCCGCCGTTGAGGTGTCATCGGCAGGTGCTGCTGCGCCCGCAGCCGCGCCATCGGCGGCCGGCGTTACCGCAGTATCGATGGCGGCGGTTTCCGTCCCGGCCGTGCCGCTGGTTTCGGCAGCTTCATCAATGGACAGGGTCTGCTGGGTTTCGGCCGTCACAACCGCGGCAGGTTCAGGCGATGGGGTGCGGCTGCTCCAGCCCCACCACAGGCCCACGGCCGCCACGGCCACAGCGACACCGCCAAGCACCAGCGCCTTGGACGGAATGCGACTCTCGTCCAGCGGCTCCGGGAAATAAACCTGTTCGGTCGGTGTCAGGCGGCTCGTTTCCGCCTTGAACTGTGCGCAGACTGCCTCAGGCTGCAAGCCGAGCATCTTGGCGTAATTGCGCACAAAGCCGACCGCGAACGGCAGAGCCGGCAGCTTTTCGTGCTGATCGTCCTCGATCGCGCACAGGAACCGGGCGGGGATCTTGGTCTCCGCCGCAATATCGCTCACTTCGAGCCCGCGCTCCAGCCGGCGTGTCCGCAGCAGCTGCCCCACGGACATCGCTGTACCCCCTGCACCAGCACTGGAATCCGTCAAGGCAGTCATCCGCGTCTCCACTGGTCGCCGGCCTTGTCAGCGACCGATTGAGTGAAATTGCACAACCTATGAAAGGCAGGCGGCTGAACAGCCACCTGTTGCCCCTTTGCCCCCACCCGCCAGAGTGACAGCGCCGTTGACCTTGTCAATAACGGTTTGGCGGTTCTGCTCACATTTTCTGCCATCTCGCAAGCACTCGCACGTCGTTTTTACGACCGAATGTTGGTTAACGCCGATGACACCATAGTTTTTAATAGCCAAGGCTCGCCCGGAAGGAAAAAAATACGACCGGATGCTTGCACAGTACGCCAAGGCGCATGCCGGTCCTTTTTACGCCAGCCATGGTTTTCAAAGGAACGCACCAAACAGGAGAAGGGACAAGCTCCGTCTTACTGGAGCGTGATGCCTTCCCGCTCTGCAAACGCCTGCAACTCGCGGCGAATGTTCACCTCGGGCTTGGCCAGCAATTGGTTCATCAGCGCCTGGAGACGACCAAGGTGCGCGTTGCGAACCACCATCTTGATCGGGCCGATCGCGGCCTGGGTGATAGAGAGGCGACGCACGCCAAGCCCCAGCAGCGCCAGCGCTTCAAGCGGACGTCCACCCATTTCGCCGCAGACGGACACGGTCTTGCGCGCCGCATTTGCCTGATCGATGACGAACTTCAGGAAGCGCAGAATGCCGGGGGACACCCAGTCGTAACGATCCGCCAGCTTCGGGTTGGAGCGGTCAGCCGCCAGCAGGAATTGGATGAGATCGTTGGTGCCGATGGACAGGAAATCGATGTTCGGCAACAGGGCATCCAGCCGGTAGGCCAGCGCCGGCACCTCCATCATCACGCCGTAGTGAATTTCGGTCGGCTGCGGCAGTCCGCGCGAGCGCAGGTAGGCCAGCTGCTCCTCGACGATTTCCCGCGCCGCCTCGAATTCCCACGGTTCGGTGACCATGGGGAACATCAGGTTGAGCGGCTGTCCCGCAGCGGCATCCAGCAGCGCGCGGGCCTGCACCTTCAGGAGGCCGCGCCGTTCCAGCGCCACGCGCAGGGCACGCCAGCCCATCGCCGGATTCTCCTCCGGCACGTCGTGCTGCAAGTACGGTACGGCCTTGTCGCCGCCGATATCGACGGTGCGGAAAATTACCGGCTTGCCTTCGGCGGCCTTCAGCACCGCTGAATAAAGGCGGGTCTGGGCCTCGCGGCGTGGCAGCGTGGCTGAGACGAGAAACTGGAATTCCGTGCGGAACAGACCGATGCCATCCGCATTCGTTACGTCTAGCCCGCCCAGATCCACGCGCAGACCCGCATTCATCATCAGTTCGATGCGTTGTCCGTCGAGCGTAACGGCAGGCAGGTCGCGCAGCTTGGCATAGGCGGCCTGCCGCTCCTGCCGCAGCGCCACGTGGGCCTCGAACTGGCGCACCACATCGGGCGCGGGGCGCACGAACAGGCTGTCGTTGCTGCCGTCCAGCAGCAGCGGATCGCCCTCTTCCACCACCTCGCGCACCTGCTTGATGCGGCCCAGCATGGGAATGCCCATGGCGCGTGCAAGAATGGTGACGTGCGCGGTCGGAGAGCCCTCCTCCAGCACCACACCCTTCAGGAAGCGGCGGTCATATTCCAACAACTCGGCCGGGCCGAGATTGCGGGCAATCAGAATGGTATCCTGCGTCAGGCCCGTCTGCGCGGCGGTGCCCATCTTGCCGGAGACGATGCGCAGCAGGCGGTTCGCCAGATCATCCAGATCATGCAGGCGCTCAAGGAAGAACGGGTCCTTGGTGTTGCGCATGGTCACGCGGGTGCGCTGCTGCACCCTCTCGATGGCCGCCTCGGCGGTCAGACCGCTTTCAATCGCCTCGTTGATCCGCCGCGACCAGCCTTCATCGAAGGCGAACATCTTGTAGGTCTCGAGGATTTCCTCGTGCTCGCCCGGGCCGCCGAACTCCGCCTGGCTCATCATGCGGTCGATCTGGGCGCGCATGGTCTGGAAGGCGGCACGGACGCGCTGCTTCTCGGCGTCGATGTCCTCCGCCACGGTGTGTTCAATGACGATGCGCGGCTCGTGCATCACGGCTACGCCGCGCGCCAGCCCGTCCACCAGACGGGTTCCGGCCAGCCGCACCGCACCCGTGTTCTGGGCTCGGGCCTTGGCAAGGGATTCTTCATCGACCAGACGGGTGTTGGCGATCATCTCGGCCAGCACCATCGCCACGGTCTGAAGCGCCTCGATCTCCTCATCCTCGTACTGGCGCGGCTCCATGTGCTGAACGCAGAGCACGCCCAGCGCACGGCCACGGCGCAGGATGGGAACGCCGGCAAAACTGTGGAAAAGGTCTTCGCCCGTCTCCGGGCGGTAGGCGAAGTCCGCATGGGCGCGGGCCTCGGCAAGGTTCAGGGGCTCGCCGTTGCGGGCGATGTTGCCCACCAGGCCCTCGCTGAGCGCCAGACGCGTCACGTGCACGGCGTCCTGCGAGAGGCCCTGGGTCGCATACAACTCGAGCCAGCCATCGCGGAGGAGATAGATCGAGCAGACTTCGCTCGCCATCGCCTCCGCAATGGATTGCACGACCTGATTCAGCTTGGCCTGCACGCTGCCGCGCGAGGCCATCACGTCATGAAGACGGCGGAGTATGGCGCGCGGCGCCGAGACAACTGGCGCCGACGGGCTCACTCAGCGGCCTCCTTGGGTGCGTTGGACAGAAAGGCGATGGCCTGATCGACCAACTCCTGCACGATTTCCGCCACCGGCTGCTCGGCTTTCACCATGCCGACGGACTGGCCCGCCATCAGCGAACCGGTATCCACGTCGCCGTCGATGACGGCGCGGCGCAGGGCGCCGGCCCAGTAGTGCTCGATCTCGAGCTGACCGGCCGCGACGTCGAGTTCGCCCCGATCCACCCGTTCGATGATCTGGCGCTGGGCCTGCATGAACTCTTCCGAGCCCTTGTTGCGCAGCGCACGCACCGGAATGACCGGGAAGCGCGGGTCAAGCTGTGCCGAGGTAACCGCATCGCGGGCGTTGCCGCGAATGAAGGCCTTCTTGAAGTTCGGGTGCGCAATGGATTCGGTCGCGCATACGAACCGGGTGCCCAGCTGAACACCGGCTGCGCCCATGTTCAGGTAGCTGGCGATCGCCTCGCCCCGGCCGATGCCGCCGGCAACGAACACCGGAACCTCGGTGATGTGCGGCAGGATTTCCTGCGCCAGCACGGTCAGCGACACCGGACCGATGTGGCCGCCCGCTTCCGAGCCCTCGATCACCAGAGCATCCACGCCCGAACGCACCAGCTTCTTCGCCAGCGCCAGTGCGGGAGCAAAGCAGATGACCTTGGCGCCGCCGTTCCTGGCACGCTCGATCGCCTCGCCTGGCGGCAGGCCCCCGGCCAGAACGATGTGGGTCACACCTTCGTCAAGGCACACTTGCACCATGTCCAGCAGCTGCGGATGCATAGTGATGAGGTTGACGCCGAAGCTGTTCTTGGTGAGCGCTTGGGTCGCCTGAATTTCCTCGCGCAGCCGCTCCGGCTGCATGGCGCCAGAGGCCAGCACGCCGAAGCCGCCCGCATTGGAGATGGCCGCAACCAGATTGCGCTCCGACACCCAGGTCATGCCGCCGCCAAGAATGGCATAGCGGCTGCCCAGGAATGCCGCGCCGCGCGCCATGAGGCTATCCAGGCGCGCGGAACCGGATGCAGTTGCGGGATTGGCCGCCGTCATGCAGCAGCGTCCAGACCGTAGGCAGAGTGCAGCGCGCGCACGGCCAGCTCGGTGTACTCCTCGGCGATCAGGATGGAGATCTTGATCTCCGAGGTGGAGATGACCTGAATGTTGATGCCGCGGTCAGCCAGCGCCTTGAACATGGTCTGGGCAACGCCTGCGTGGCTCTTCATGCCGACGCCAACGACAGTGACCTTGGAGACGGCATCGTCAGACTTCAGGCCCTCATAGCCCAGGTCTTCGCGGTGCTTCTCCAGCACGTCCAGAACGCGGGGCAGATCAGTGCGCGGAACGGTGAAGGTGACGTCCGTGGTCTGGTTTTCCTGCGAAACGTTCTGGACGATCATGTCCACGTTTACATTGGCATCGGCCAGCGGCGAGAAGATCGCCGCGACCACGCCCGGCCGGTCGGGGACGCGCGAGAGAGTGATCTTCGCCTCGTTCCGGCTGTAGGCGACACCAGCAATCAGTTCCTGTTCCACAATCTCATCCTCATCCACGACCAGCGTACCAGGCAAGTCCTCAAATGAGGATACCACCTGCACGCGTACTTTTTCCTTCATCGCCAGCTCGACCGAACGGGTCTGGAGCACCTTGGCACCAACGCTCGCCAGCTCCAGCATCTCCTCGTAGGTGATCTTCTCGAGCTTGCGCGCCTTCGGAACGATGCGCGGATCGGTCGTATAGACGCCGTCCACGTCGGTGTAGATGTCGCAACGGTCAGCCTTCAGCGCCGCCGCCAGCGCCACGGCGCTGGTATCGGAGCCGCCACGTCCCAAGGTAGTGATCCGATTGTCAGGACCAAGACCCTGGAAGCCAGCACACACGGCAACCTGGCCGGTCATCATGCGACTGATGATCTCATCGGTGTTGATGGACTGGATTCGCGCAGCGCCGTGCGCGCCATCCGTCACAATCGGCATCTGCCAGCCGTGCCAGGAGCGGGCCGGGACCCCCATCGACTGAAGGACGATGGCGAGAAGCCCGGACGTCACCTGCTCGCCGGTGGCGACGACCGCATCATATTCCCGTGCATCGTAGAGAGTGGCAGCCTCGCGGCAAAAGCCGACAAGCCTGTCCGTCTCTCCCGACATGGCCGAGACGACAACCGCAACTTCGTTTCCGCGGTCAACCTCTGCCTTAACGCGCCGGGCGACGTTGCGGATCCGTTCCAGGTTGGCGACAGAGGTGCCGCCGAATTTCATTACAATGCGCGCCATGACGCTGCGACGATCCCTAGTTGAAAGTGCGCGCTCTTGATAGAAAGTGACGATGATGAACGCAAGCAAAGCTCCTTCTCCCTCGACAATCAATGAGGGCGAAATCGAAAAGTTCTCGGCCGTCGCCGCAGAATGGTGGGATCCGCGCGGCCCCATGGCGCCGCTGCATAAGCTCAATCCAGCGCGTCTAAGCTACATTCGGGACGCCGTTTGCGCACATTTCGGGCGCGATCCGGGTCAAATGCGCCCTTTGAAGGGCTTAAAAGCGCTGGATGTGGGGTGCGGCGCAGGTCTGGTCACTGAATCCCTCGCCCGCATGGGAGCGGATGTCACGGGCCTCGATGCCAGTGCCGATGCCATCGCCGCGGCGCGAGTCCATGCCGAGGAAAGCGGCCTCGTCGTTACCTACCATGCAGATTCGGTCGAGAATCTCTCCGCGACCGGAGCGCAGTTCGACCTCATCACCGCGCTCGAGGTCGTCGAGCATGTGGCGGACGTTGATCTCTTCATCGCCGGGCTGTCCACCCTGCTCGCCCCGGGCGGCCTGCTGGTGTTCTCCACCCCCAACCGCACGCCGCAGTCCTACGTCTCGGTGATCTTCGCGGCGGAAAAGGTGCTGAAGTGGGTGCCGGAGGGCACGCATGACTGGAAAGCCTTCCTGACGCCGGACGAAATGGCGCAGAAGCTGGACCAGGCCGGCCTCACGGTCACTGACCTCAAGGGGCTGAACTACTCGGTCCTCAATCGCACCTTCGCCGTCACCAACGACACCAGCATCAACTACATCGGCTCGGCCCGGCACAAGACCTGAGACATCGGGCGAGCCATCGTCACCTCGCCCGATGCGGAATGCCGCCCCAGACAGAGGAGTTCAGACCCTCTGTCTGGGCTTGGCCCATCTGTTAGAGCCGCGATCTGATTGCATCAGATCGCGGCTCTAAGCTCTTTGTTGGTCGCACTTTCTTAAGCGCAGGGTGTGCCACCCTGCTCGAAAGCTGCTCTAACGCTGGTTTTCCTTTCCATCTGCCAGCGGGCGCACGTGCTGAAGCAGCGCCGCGAACACCTTGCCCGGCTCCTCGATCATGGGCAGGTGCGATGAGTGCTCGAACCAAACGGTCTGCTTCTTCGGAGCCGAAAGTTTCTCCATCCAGCCCGCAGTGATGTCTGACGGCGTGGTATAGTCATGCCGCCCGAGCAGCATGATGACCGGCACCTCGGTCTTGCGCAGCGTGTGGAACGACATGTCGGCCAGCCGGGGCCACAGGGTGGTGACGGTAAAGCCGCTGCCGTCGATCCACGCCTTGCGATCCGCCGGGGTGTACTCCGGGGAGAGACGCGGCGCGCGCAGATAGAAGTTGGCATCCGGCCGGTAGGCCGCCAGCGAACCGTACTGGATGGCCCACTTGCGCCAGCCATCCGCCTTGTCGATGCCAAACGGGCCGGAGTCCGGGTAAGGCCGCAGCGCCTCAATCTCCTTCACCGCCGCCGTGTTCCCCGCCTTGCGCGCCTGCTCCAGCGTCCAGGCCATGCCGACGCGCTCATTCTCGCGCACGTCGATGAACTGGCCCATGCCGACATAAGCGTGGAGCAGATCAGGCCGGGCCGCCGTCACGGCCAGCCCCACCGCCGAGCCCCAGCTGTGACCCAGCACGAACACCTTCTGCTTGCCATAGCGGCTGCGCAGCTGCTCGATCAGCTCGATGGCGTCGTCGCGGTAGCGCTCCAGCGTCATGGTCGGCGCAATGGCCTGCGGGTCGTTGAGCGCGTAGGACTTGCCAGCGCCGCGCTGGTCCCACTGCACGACGGTGAAGTAGTCCTCCCACGGACGCTGAAACGTCCAGGCGATAGGCATTTCAACCGCGCCGGGGCCGCCATGGATGAACAGCAGGATCGGGTTGTTCTTGTCTGACCCGCGCACGCTCACGGCCTGCTTCGCGCCGCCGAGCGTCGCCACGAACTCTTCCTGAACGCCGTTGGGCGTGACGATCTTGCCGATGTCCGCAATGATCTCCTTGCCCGGGGCATAAGGGTCAGCGGCCGGGGCGTCCTGCGCCACGGCAGGCGCGGACAAAGCAAAAGACACAGCTGCAAGCGCAATGCAGACGTTTCGCATGGCTCTTCCTTGGATAAAATCTGAAGTGGACTACTGAACCGTGCGCCATGAAAACCGCACTGCGGCAGGGCCCGGATCTCAACGCAACGAACCACTTCGATTTAGTCAAAACCGCCGATGATCTAAAGCAATAAAATTACTTCGGCCTGCCAAAAAGCGTCCAGCTCTCCGCTCAGGCTAAGATGCATTCCTTCACGAAGCAGCGCACTTCCGCCGCCATTTCCGTGTCCTCCGGCGCGCCGCCGAAGCCACCGTGCGGCATACCTTCCCAAATGTGGAGTTCGGCCACGATGCCCGCTCTGCGCAGTGCACGGTGCATCAGGACGGTGCTGGAGAGAAACAGGTCGCGCGTACCGCTCTGCAGGAAAGTGCGCGGGAAGCCCTTTGTGAAATCGCCAAACAGCGGCGAGATGTAGGGCGAAGTCAGCGGCTCGCCCGCCGCGTACAGCAGATTCGCTTCTATCAGGCGGTTTGGCAGGACGGTGTCGAGACCGAGGAGCGTCTCGTAGGTATCGCCGCTTTCGGTCAGATCGACTTCGGGCGTGCGCAGCACCACACCTGCGGGCATAGGTAGCCCCTCATCGCGCGCCCGCAACGTCAACGCCGCCGCCAGATTGGCTCCAGCCGAGGCTCCGCTGATGACGATGCGTTCCGGCGCATAACGGTCCAACAGCCAACGGTAAGCATCCATGCAGTCGTCCAGTGCTGCCGGGTAGGGATGGTCAGGCGGCATCCGGTAATCTGGCGAATAGGTACGCAGGCCGGTCATCATTGCTGAACTGCGACCCATGAGGCGGCAAGGCTCGCCGCCAAGACAGATCAGACCACCGCCATGAAGCTCCAGAACGCAGGCATCTGACGCCGCCCCATCCGGCTCCGCCACATAGAGAGGCAAATCGCCCAGATGCTCGATGCTGTCCGCAATGCCCGGCACAGCATCCAGGGCTTTCAAGCGCTCCAGCGTCGCCGCATCCATGCGCGCGATCCGCTCTTTCCAGACCGCAGACGGTGCGTCCGCCGCTGGAAACGGCTCTGATTGGAAGCGCCCGAGGCCAGCAGCAAGCAGTCGCTGCGCCTCGGGGCTGATCGAGCGCGGCAATGGAATGTTCCGCGCGCCGAGGCGGGTCACGCCCGTCAGCTCCCCTGCTTCGGTCTGTCTGTCTGCCATCTCGCCCTCCCGCGCTGCCGTTCCGCCAGCCATTAGACACAGCCTCGCCTTGCCGGAACAGGGGTGCACATGGGGAGGCTGACCAATCCGGCAGCTTCGGCGGGAGATTCCAAACGGAAAGAGCCGGTGTGCGCGCTGCGCACCGGCTCTTCAGGCTCCTTGGCTGGAACGGCCTACAGGAAGCGGGCCACCACGTCGCGGTAGCTGCGGGACACCTTCACCTGCGCGCCGGAGGAAAGGATGAGGTAGCACTCGCCGTTCGTATGCGGCTTCACCTGACGCACCTGGTCGAGATTGACGATGGTGGAGCGATGGATACGGCGGAACTTGCGCGGGTCAAGACGCCGCTCCAGATCCTTCATCGTCTCACGCAGAATGAGGGTCTGCCCGCCGGTGTGGATGCACATGTAGTCGCCCGCCGCGTCGATGCGCTCGATGCTTTCCACATCCACCCGGAAGATCTGCCCCCGGTCCTTTACGTTGAGCAGCTTCTCGTAACGGCCCGGCCCAACTTCTTCGGAGTTGGTGGAGACCGCTTGCGGCGCAACGGTCTTGAGAAGCGAGCGCAGACGGCCGGATTCGTCCGATGCCCGGCGTTCGGCCATCCGCTCGCGCACCCGCTGGAGGGTAGCGCCCAGACGGGCCTCATCCACCGGTTTCAGCAGGTAATCGAGCGCCTGCGCCTCGAACGCCTTCAGGGCGAACTCATCGAACGCCGTCACGAACACGATCAGTGGCGGCTCGATGTCCATCAGCCCCTCGATCACGCCGAAGCCATCGAACCCCGGCATCTGCACGTCAAGGAACACCAGATCCGGCTTGTGGGTCTTGATGGAGCGGATCGCCTCGCGTCCGTTGCGGCAGCGGTCGACAATCTCGACGTCCGGGTGGCTGGCAAGGCGAAGTTCCAGACCCTGAATGGCAAGCGCCTCGTCGTCCACCAAGATCGTGCGAATGGTCATTCTGCAGCCTCCATGTCCAGGGTTGCACGGCCGGCCCGCTGGTACGGAATTTCGATTCGTACCACGACGCCGTGCGGTTCGTTCGCGCCTAGTTCAAAGCGATGTTCGTCGCCGTAGGCCTGGGTCAGCCGGTCACGGATATTCGCCAGACCAACGCCGCTGCTGCCCGAGTGTTTCGTGCCAGCACTAAATCCTGGCCCCGTATCGGCCACGGTCACGCACAGCCGCCCGTCCAGCACCTCGGCGCGCAGGTCGATGTCTGCCCCGTCCTCGGACGGTGCGACGGCGTACTTGATGGCATTCTCGATCAGCGGCTGCAGCAGCAACGACGGCAGCAGGGCCTCCTGCGCCGCCGGCGAGACCTCGAAATGAACGCGCAGGCGCTCCTCGAAACGCATCCGCTCGATGTCGAGATACAGCTGCAGCGCCCGCACCTCCTGCTCCAGCGACACCATATGGCTGGGCTCCCCTACCAGCGAGTAACGCAGGAACGCCGACAAGCGACTGAGCATGGCGTTGGCGCGGTCGGTTTCCTTCAACATCACCAGGGTAGAGATGGAGTTGAGGGTATTGAAAAGGAAGTGGGGGTTCAGCTGATAGCGCAGCATTTTCAACTGCGCGGCGTGCGCCTGCGCCGAAAGCGCCAGCATGCTCTCCATCTGGTGACGGAGCATGAGATAGTAGTTGATGCTGTAATAAAGCGCCGTCCAGGCGGTCAGCACTGTCACGTCGATGAGGATGGTGCCGAGGAACTGGAGGCCGTGCGGCTCCCACGAGGGGGCGAAGAAGATGGAGAAGCCCCACACCTCGATGATGGAGAACGGCGCGGCGCACAGGAAAACGACGAGGGCGCTGACGCTCCACACGACTGGAGCCCGGTAGCGCACCACATGACGGAACACCGCCGCCATGATAAGCGACAGCGAGAAGCCCGTGGCCGTGCTGATGAGCGTGGGGGCCAGATATTCCAGCCCCATCTTGTTCACGAGCCCGTTCAGGAAGCGCAGCAGGCCGTAGCCCAACCAACCGCAGGTCTGGAGAATCCAGAACGCGCGGTCTTTGCGCATGAAGAACTGCTCGATCCAAGGCTCGCCGCGATCACCCATTCGTGTACTGTAACACCACAGCGCTGGATGAAGCGACAGCAGACGTGCGACGAACCGTTATCGTCGCACGTCCAAGCCTTTGAACGGCATCAATCTTCCGGTGCGATGTAGACGCGCAGGCCGTCCAGGGCGTCCGTCATCTCGATCTGGCAGGACAGACGCGAGGTGGTTTCACGGTGCTCGGAGGTGTCCAGCAGCTCGTTCTCATCCGGGCTGAGCGGGTCGAGCTTGTCGAGGAACGCATCATCCACATACACATGGCAGGTTGCGCAGGAGCAGGAGCCACCGCACAGGGCCAGCAGTTCATCAAAGCCGTTATCGCGGATGTTTTCCATCACCGACAGGCCGGTTTCGGCCTCAACTGCGGTTTCCTCGCCTTCACGGTTCACGATAATCAGCTTCGGCATAACGCTTGCTCTTCCCCTATAATCCCATTGGTGCGCGACTTGTGCTTATCTGGCGCATCCGCCTGTTTACGGGGCCAAGATCACAAATCAAGCTGGAACTCATTATGGGTTTAACGTCTGAACAATTGGCCGCAGGGCTGAATCAGATCGCAAAGACGGACCCGCGCGTGGCGCAAGCCCTTGCGCGCGTTGGCCTTCCCGAGCCCCGGCATCGCCCGTGCGGCTACAACGCCTTGCTGCGCACGCTCATCGCCCAGCAGATATCCGTTCATGCCGCCCGCTCCATCTATGCGAAGCTGGAAGCCGGGCTGGGCAACCTGGAAACGCCGGAGGCCGTGCTGGCCGCCGAAGATGAAACCCTGCGGGCCTGTGGCCTCTCCCGGCCGAAGATCGTCTATGCCCGCTCGCTGGCCGAGGCGGTGGCAAGCGGACGGCTGGATTTCGAGGCGTTGCGGCACATGGGGGATGAGGAAGCCATCGCCGTCCTCTCCTCCGTGAAGGGATTCGGACGCTGGAGCGCCGAGATCTACCTGCTGTTCGCCGAAGGGCGGCCGGACATCTGGCCCGCCGATGATCTGGCCCTGCAGGAGGCGGTGCGCCGCCTGACCGGGCTGGCCGAACGTCCCAAGATGAAGGCAACCCGCCAGCTGGCCGAGATCTGGCGGCCGCACCGGGGCGCGATGGCGATCTTCGGCTGGCACTATTATGCGGCCACAAGCAAGGCTCAGAACGACAAGGCCCCAATCGGATAGCGGCGCAGGCCGGATTGTGTCGGCACCAGCGCCTGCCCCTCCTCCCCCAGCAGCCGGGCGATGGCCGGGTCCGTCACATCCAGTCCGCCGGTCAGCGGGCCGAACGAGGGGAGAATCAGCTTCCCCCCGCCACAGGCAAAGCAGCGGCGGTTGATGGCCTGCCCCCGCACCATGAGGCGCAGCTTGGGGTGAAAGTGGCCGGAAAGCTCGGGCCGGCTCTCGGTAGGGTCTGCCTCATGGCGCAGGGTGAACTGGTCCAGCATCATTTCGCTCATCGAGACCCCTCCCAGCGCGGCATCGACGCTTGGGTCGTGATTGCCCGTCACCCACACCCAGAACAGGCCGGAAGTCAGCCGTTGCAAACGGGCGCGCACGTCCGGCAACAGGCGCATCGCGGCCTGCGGGTCATGGAAGCTGTCTCCCAGGCACCAGAATTCCTGTGCGCCCAGCCGCTGCACCAGATCTTCCAGCTGACCAAGCGCTTGCAGGCTATCGTACGGCGGCAGGAACTGGCCGCGCTGGGCGTAGCTGCTTGCCTTTTCCAGATGCAGGTCCGCCACCAGCAGCGCCTTGCGCCGCGGCCACCACAGAGCATGCTCCGGCAGGGCCACGAACACGTCGCCATGAAAGGTGAAGGCGTTCTCGGTCGTCATCGTGTCGCCTCCCGCATCAGCCGCTCCGCTTCGGCCAGCAGCACCTCTTCCGCGCTGCCTTCGATGCGTTCCTGACCGATCTCCAGCAGAATCGGCACCGCCAAGGGAGAAACGCGGGAGAGCGGCTTAGGACGGATGTGCCCCTGCATGCGTTCAAGAAAAGCCGCGAGCCGGTCGATGTCGGTCAGCCGTCCGCGCGCATCGGCCCAGGTAGCGCGCAGCAGCAAGTGGTCGGGCTCATGCTGACGCAGCACATCGTAGATCAGGTCGCTCGAGATAGTCAGCTGCCGCCCGGTCTTGCGCAGGCCGGGATGCTGGCGCTCCACGAGCCCGGAGATGACGGCGACATCCCGGAACGAGCGCTTGAGCAGCGCAGATCGGGCGAGCCACTGGTTGAGCTCATCGTGCAGGATATCGGGCGAGAACAGCGGCTCCGGGTTCTCCACCCGGTACAGCGACCAGACCGCCAGCGCATAATCGTTGGCGACGAACCCCAGCGGGGCAAGGCCGAGCCGCTCCATCCGCCGTGTAAGCAGCAGGCCAAGGGTCTGGTGCGCCGCCCGCCCCTCGAAACAATATGCCACCATGTAGTGCTTGCGGCGGCGCGGGAAGGTCTCGACCAGCAGGCCGTCCGCTTCCGGCAGCACAGACACACGGCGCTGCATTTCAAGCCACTCCTGCACCTCCTCCGGGAAGCGCCGCCATGCCGCAGGTTCGGCCAGAAACCGGCGCACCCGGTCCGCCAGATTGGCGGAGAGCGGCAGGCGGCCGCCAAGGTAGGCGGGCACCATCGGCTCCGGCTTGAAGCTGGGGCGGGCGTAAAGCGTCGTCTTCTCCAGCCGCTCGAACTCCAGCACGCGGCCCGCAAACAGGAAGGTGTCCCCCGGCGTCAGCTGCTCGGCAAAGCTCTCCTCCACCCGGCCGAGGGAACGGCGGCCCACCTTCACCTCGAGCATCGGCGCGTCCAGAATGACGCCCGCATTCAGCCGGTGCTGCTGGATCAGGCGCGGGTGGGAGACGCGGTAGCGGCCGTCCGGCATGCGCACCAGCCGCCGGAAGCGATCGTAAGCGCGCAACGAGTAACCCCCGCTTTCAATGAATTCGAGGGTATCGTCGAAATCGGCCCGGCGAAGGTGCCCATACGGGGTGGCGGTGCGAATCTCGTCGAACAGGTCGTCCGGCTCGAACGGCTCCGCACAGGCCAGCCCCATCACGTGCTGGGCCAGCACGTCCAGCCCGCCGGGACGGAACGGCTCCCCATCCAGATCTGCCGCCAGCGCCGCATCCCGCGCCGCCATGCTCTCCAGATACTCGAAGCGATTGCCCGGTATGAGCACGGCGCGGCTCGGCTCATCCAGCCGGTGATTGGCCCGCCCGATGCGCTGCAGCAGGCGCGACGCCCCCTTGGGCGCACCCACCTGTATGACGAGGTCGATGTCGCCCCAGTCCAGCCCCAGGTCGAGCGAGGCGGTGGCGACGACGGCACGCAGGCTGCCCGATGACATCGCCGCTTCCACCCGCCGCCGCTGTTCCGCCGCCAAGCTACCATGGTGCAGGGCAATCGGCAGGCTTTCCGAATTGGCGCTCCACAGGTCCTGAAACAAGCGCTCCGCATTGGCGCGCGTGTTGGTGAACACGAGCGTCACCCGGTGCCGCTGGATCAGGTCGTAAATGGCGGGCACCGCATGGCGGGCGGTGTGTCCGCCCCAGGGGATTCGGCTCTTCGGCACCAGAATGTCGATCTGCGGCGGCGCTCCCGGCTCCCCCCGTACGAGCCGGACCGACGCGTCATCCGAACCGGGCGCGAGCCAGCGGGCGTGGCCCGCCTCATCCGCCACCGTGGCAGAAAGGCCGACCCGGCGCAGGTTGGGTGCCAGCCGTTGCAGCCGCGCCAGTGCGAGGGAGAGCAGATCGCCCCGCTTGGTGGGCGCGAAGGCATGGATCTCATCGATGATGACCGTGCGCAGATGCTCGAACATCGCCCCGGCTTCCGGATAGCTGAGCAGGAGCGAGAGGGATTCGGGCGTCGTCAGCAGAATGTCGGGCGGGGCAACCCGCTGGCGCGCCTTCTTGTGCGAGGCGGTGTCACCCGTGCGGGTCTCGACACGGATATCCAGCCCCATCTCCGCAATCGGAGCCATGAGGTTGCGGGACACGTCAACCGACAGCGCCTTCAGTGGCGAGACGTAAACCGTGTGCAGGCCGCGCCGTTCTCCCCGCGCCAGCGAGGCAAGAGTAGGCAGGAATCCGGCCAGCGTCTTGCCCGCGCCGGTGGGGGCAATGAGCAGGGCGTGCACGCCATCCCGCTCGGCTTCCAGCATTTCCAGCTGATGACGACGCGGCGACCAGCCGCGCGCCGCGAACCAACGGGCGATTACAGGCGGCAGCAGGTCTTGGCCGGAGCGGGTCACGCTCCAGATATAGAATTATGACAAGCCTTGGCACCTGGCTGACTCCTGCGAACGACGGGATTTATTGCCCGCCCGGCGATTTCTGGATCGACCCCGGCAATCCGCAGGCCCGCGCGCTCATCACTCACGGCCATGCGGACCATGCCCGCGGCGGCCATGGCCGGGTGGTGGCCACACCCGAAACGCTCGCCATAATGACCGCGCGCTACGGCCCGCAGCCGGGCGGACTGGCCGTGGGCTACGGCCATACGGTGACGGTGGGGGAGGTGCGCGCCACCTTCTATCCGGCCGGGCACGTTCTGGGCTCGGCGCAGATCCTGCTGGAATACAACGGGGAGCGTATCGTGGTCTCCGGCGACTACAAGCGCAGCCCGGACCCCACCTGCCCTCCGTTCGTGCCCGTGCCGTGCGACGTGTTCATTACCGAGGCGACCTTCGCCCTGCCCGTGTTCCACCACCCGCCGGTGGAAAAGGAAATCGGCAAGCTGCTGGACGCCCGCGCGAGCGCCCCGGAGCGCTGCGTGCTGGTGGGAGCCTATGCCCTCGGCAAGGCGCAGCGGCTGATCGCACTGCTGAGGCAGGCGGGATATGACCGGCCCATCTACCTGCACGGCGCGCTTCTCCCCCTCACCCGGCTCTACGAGAAGCTCGGCGTAAAACTGGGAGACATACAGCCCATGGCCGGGCTGCCGAAGGCGGCGCTCAAGGGGGAGATCATCCTCTGCCCGCCCTCCGCCCTTGCCGATCGCTGGTCCCGCCGCCTGCCCGAGCCGATCACGGCGCTGGCGTCAGGGTGGATGCGGCTGCGCCAGCGCGCCCGCCAGCGCAACGTGGAGCTGCCGCTGGTGCTCTCCGATCATGCGGACTGGGGCGAGCTCACCGCCACCATCGAGGAGCTCGGCCCCGCCGAGGTATGGGTGACGCACGGCCGCGAGGAAGCGTTGGTGCACTGGTGCGAGCGCAAGGGCATTTCCGCCCGCGCATTGCTGCTGCACGGCCGCGAGGATGAGGAGGAATAATGGAGCGCTTCGCCCACCTGCTCGACCGGCTGGTTTACACGCCCTCCCGCAACGGCAAGATCGGCCTGATCGCCGATTACCTGAGAACCACACCGGACCCTGACCGGGGCTGGGGCCTTGCCGCCCTGACGGGGGACCTGAAGATCTCCGCCGTGAAGCCCGCCCTCATCCGCTCTCTTCTGCTGGAGCGCACCGACCCGGTGCTGTTCGATCTCTCCTACGATTACGTGGGCGACCTGGCCGAGACCTGCGCACTGCTCTGGCCCACGCACACGCCGGGCAATGCGCCGCTGTCCCTCAGCGACACGGTGACAACCCTGCAGCGCCTCAGCCGCGCCGAAGCGCCTGCCGAACTGGCGCGCCTGCTGGACCGGCTCGATTCCTCGGGCCGCTATGCGCTTATCAAGCTGGCGACCGGCGGCATGCGTGTCGGCATCAGCGCCCGCCTTGCCAAGACCGGCTTTGCCGAGGCCTTCAAGGTGGAGCTGGAGACGCTGGAAGAACTCTGGCACGGCCTGACCCCGCCCTACCCGGACCTGTTCGAGTGGGCCGAAGGCAAGGCCCCGCTGCCCGAGATCGGTGAGACCGCCGTGTTCCGCCCGTTCATGCTGTCGACGCCGCTGGAAGATGACGAGACGCTCGATCTCAACGAATTTCTCGCCGAGTGGAAATGGGACGGTATCCGCGTGCAGGCGGTGAATGCCGGCGGCATGAAGCGGCTCTACTCCCGCACTGGCGATGACATCTCCGGAGCCTTTCCCGAAGTCATAGAGAATCTGGAAATCGAGGGCGCGCTGGACGGCGAGCTGCTGGTGCGCGGAGATGACGGCGACCCTGCCTCCTTCAACGCCCTGCAACAGCGCCTCAACCGCAAGACGGTGGACGCGAAACTGCTGCGCCAGCATCCCGCCTTTGTGCGGCTCTACGACATTCTGGTGGACGGCACCGAGGACGTCCGCGCTCTCCCCTTGCTTGAGCGCCGCGAGCGGCTGCTGCGGACAGCGGAAAATCTTCCTCAGGACTTTTTCGACATCTCTCCGCTGGTGGAAGCGAGCGACTGGGAAGCCCTGTCCGAAATCCGCGCGGGTGCACGCGGACACGACATCGAAGGGCTGATGCTCAAGCGGCGCGACAGCCCCTACACCGGCGGGCGGCGCGTCGGCCTGTGGTACAAGTGGAAGCGCGATCCGCTCACCGCTGACTGCGTGCTGATGTATGCCCAGCGCGGGCACGGCAAACGCTCCAGTTTCTATTCCGACTACACCTTCGGCGCGTGGGGGCCGGACGGGCAGCTACTCCCCGTCGGCAAGGCCTACTTCGGCTTTACCGATGAGGAACTGAAATGGCTCGATCGGTGGGTGCGCGGCCACACCACCAAGCGCTACGGTCCGGTGCGCGAAGTGGAAAAATCGCTGGTGCTGGAGGTTGCGTTCGATTCCATCCATGTCTCGAACCGGCACAAATCCGGGCTGGCCATGCGCTTTCCCCGGGTCTCCCGCATCCGTACCGACAAGCCCGCCCAAGAGGCGGACCACATCGAAACGTTGCGTTCCCTGGCGCGTTGAACGGAGTATGGGGCCCTGCGCTAACGCCCTGCCCTCTGTTGCGGAAAATCACTGCAAATTCCGACTAGGCGACCTCTTGTGTGGCAAATATGCCACATTACATGAAGCTTGAGTGTAAACCTTGAGGGGCAAAGCCCATGAATATCGAGAAGTTTACCGAGCGGGCGCGCGGCTTCCTGCAATCGGCCCAAACGGTCGCGCTGCGCAACGATCACCAGCGCGTACAGACGGAGCATCTGCTAAAAGCGCTGCTGGAGGATGACCAGGGCATGGCTGCGGGGCTGATCCGCGCCGCTGGCGGTCAGCCGGAGCGGGCCGTGCAGGCGGTCGATCTTGCCCTCAACAAGATTCCAAAGGTTACCGGCTCCAGCCAGATGGGCTGGGACCCGGAGGCCGTGCGCGTTCTCGATCAGGCCGAACAGATCGCCACCAAGGCGGGCGACAGCTACGTGACCGTGGAACGTCTGCTGCTGGCGATCGCACTGTCTCAGGGCACGGCCTCGGCCAGAATTCTGGCCGACGCGGGCGTGACCGCGCAGGGGCTGAACGCTGCCATCAACGAAATCCGCAAGGGCCGCACCGCCGACACGGCTTCCGCCGAGGATCGGTATGACGCGCTGAAGAAGTTCGCGCGGGACCTGACGCAGGCAGCCCGTGACGGCAAGCTGGACCCGGTGATCGGCCGCGATGAAGAAATCCGCCGCACCATTCAGGTGCTCTCCCGCCGCACCAAGAACAACCCGGTGCTGATCGGCGAGCCCGGCGTCGGCAAGACCGCCATCGCCGAAGGACTGGCGCTGCGCATCGCCAAGGGCGACGTGCCGGAGAACCTGAAGGACCGTCGCATCATGGCGCTCGACATGGGCTCGCTGATCGCGGGTGCCAAGTATCGCGGCGAATTCGAGGAGCGCCTCAAGGGCGTGCTCGAAGAGGTGCGCTCGGCCGAAGGCGAGGTCGTGCTGTTCATCGACGAGATGCACACGCTGGTTGGGGCCGGAAAGTCCGAAGGCGCGATGGACGCCTCCAACCTGCTGAAACCCGCGCTGGCGCGGGGCGAGTTGCACTGCATCGGCGCGACCACGCTCGATGAATACCGCAAGCATGTGGAGAAGGATGCAGCGCTGGAGCGGCGCTTCCAGCCCGTGATGGTGAACGAGCCGACGGTTGAGGACACCATTTCCATTCTGCGCGGGCTGAAGGAGAAGTACGAGGTCCATCACGGCGTGCGCATCACCGACAGCGCGCTGGTGGCGGCGGCAACCCTCTCCAACCGCTACATCACCGACCGCTTCCTGCCGGACAAGGCCATCGACCTCATGGATGAGGCTGCCAGCCGCCTGCGCATGGAAGTGGAATCCAAGCCCGAGGAAATCGAGGGACTGGACCGGCGCGTCATCCAGCTGAAAATCGAGCGCGAGGCGCTGCGCAAGGAAACCGATGCTGCCTCTCGTGAGCGGCTGGCCCGCATCGAGCAGGAACTGGCGGAGCTTGAGCAACAGTCAGCCGAGCTGACTACGCGCTGGAATGCCGAGCGTGAGAAGATGCAGGGCGAGCGCCAGCTGAAGGAAAAGCTGGACGCTGCGCGCACCGAACTGGAGCAGGCTCAGCGCAACGGCAACCTGCAGCGGGCGGGCGAGCTGGCCTACGGCGTTATTCCCGAACTGGAAAAGCAGATCACCGCCGCCAAGGAGGCCGCCGCCAGTGCCATGCTGCGCGAGGAGGTGAGCGCGGAGGACATCGCCGCCGTCGTCTCCCGCTGGACCGGCATTCCGGTTGACCGGATGATGGAAGGCGAGCGTGAGAAGCTGCTTCACATGGAAGAGCTGCTGGGCAAGCAGGTTATCGGCCAAAGGGAGGCGGTCGAGGCGGTGTCCGCCGCCGTGCGCCGCGCCCGTGCCGGGCTTCAGGACCCGAACCGGCCGCTGGGCAGCTTCCTGTTCCTCGGCCCGACCGGCGTCGGCAAGACCGAACTCTGCAAGGCCCTCGCCAATTTCCTGTTCGACGATCCGGCAGCGATGGTGCGCATCGACATGAGCGAGTTCATGGAGAAGCACTCCGTATCCCGCCTGATCGGCGCACCTCCGGGTTACGTCGGATACGAGGAAGGCGGCGTGCTGACCGAGGCCGTGCGGCGCAGGCCCTATCAGGTGGTGCTGTTCGACGAGGTGGAAAAAGCCCACAACGACGTGTTCAACGTGCTCTTGCAGGTACTCGATGACGGTCGCCTGACCGACGGTCAGGGCCGGACGGTGGATTTCACCAACACCATCATCGTGCTGACCTCCAACCTTGGCGCACAGTTCATCGCCAACCTGCCGGAAGGCCGGGACACTTCCGACGTGAAGGAAGAGGTGATGCAGGTGGTGCGCAGCCATTTCCGCCCCGAATTCCTCAATCGCCTGGATGAGATCATTCTCTTCCACCGGCTGGGTGAGGAGCACATGGGCGCCATCGTGCAAATTCAGGTGGACCGGGTGCGCAAGCTGCTGACCGATCGCAAGATCAGCCTCGATCTTGACCCCGGCGCAGCCAGCTGGCTGGCCCGCATGGGCTATGATCCGGTCTATGGTGCGCGACCGCTCAAACGCGTGGTTCAAAAATATTTGCAGGACCCGCTGGCCGAGATGATACTGCGGGGAGAGGTCAGGGATGGTCAAACCGTTGCAGTGAAGGAAAGCGACGGTCGGCTCGATCTGACGGTGGCCGCCGAAAGCTGAAGAATTTGTGTTGAACGCACCTGTGCTGAAAGATGATTTGCAACTCCGCAAGGCAGCGCAGGGGGCGTCGAATTCCCGGTCCGGGCGCGCGGCAGCTTCCCGCGCGCCCGGAGCCGCGGAAACCACCATCCGGCTGGCTCGGGCGCTGGTCCAGCGCACCGGCACCCACGCTGCGGCCCTGACCCTTGCCGCAGGCGTTGCCGCCGCTTTTCTCTGGGATCATTTGCCTGCACGGCTGGAGCTTGCGTGGCTTGTCGTCCACTGCCTGCTGTGGGCCGGTATTCTTCTCTATCAGCGTCAGCGTGACATGACAGTCAGGACCGAGGCGCGCGCCCGACGCATTCTCGGCCTTTCCACCAGCATTTCCGCCATCATCGGCCTGCTCTGGGGTGCAACCGCTCTTGCCATCCCGTGGCTGGAAGTGGACCAGCGCATTTTCCTGATGATGATCAACGGCGCGGTCTGCGCCGGAACCGCGGCCATGCTGGCTCCAGCCCCGCATGCGGCCCGCGCTTTCCTGACCAGCATTGCCGTGCCGTTCGTGCTGGTGCTGCTGTGGCTGGGCAGTCCGGATCATCAGATTCTGGCACTGGCGGTCGCGCTGTTCTGCCTGTCCATGTTCTATACAAATCAGGCTGGATATCTACTGCTGCGCGAAGGCATCGAAGCGCAGGTGGACGCCGATCAGGCAATCGATGATCTGCGCACGGCGCAGAAGAACTGGCGCGAGCTTTCGGAAATGGCCGAGGCCTTTGCGCTGTTCGACAGTCAGCGCCGCCTTTTGCTGTGGAATAACGCCTACGCGCGCGTGGTCGGCATGGAGACGGGCAGCCTGACGCTGAGCACAACGTGGGACCAGATCCGGGCCGCGCGGGACCTTACCGAATTGCCGGAGACGGAATTCTTCGCACAGGATCTGAAAAGCGCTGCGTTCGAGCGGGTTAACCAGGAACATGCGCTGGGCGATCGCTGGTATCGCAGCACAATTCAGCTGCTCCCCAACGGCCATGTGGCGGTCACGCACGTTGACATCTCGGCGCTCAAGCGCCGCGAGGCCGAACTGCTGCTGCTGCAACAGGAATTGGAAGCCGCCCGCGACGAAGCCGAGGCCGCCAGCCAGGCAAAATCGCGCTTCCTTGCCAACATGAGCCATGAACTCCGTACGCCGCTCAATGCGGTTATCGGCTTCTCCGACCTCCTGACGCAGGACATGGAAGCAGGCCAGGCAGACCCGCGCATTCACGGACAATATGCCCGTACGGTGCTGGAAAGCGGGCAGCATCTGCTCGCCATCGTTGAGGATATGCTGGACCTTGCGCGCATCGAATCCGGCAAGCTGCGGGTGGTGGAATCTCAGGTGGATCTGGTGGAACTGGTGCACAGCGCCGGGCGCATGGCGCGCGGGCGCGGCACGGCCAACGGCGCCATTCTGGAAGAACAACTGCCCACCGAACCGCTGCTGGCACGGCTGGATGCCCGCCTGACCCGGCAGGCACTGATCAACCTCATCGGCAACGCCCTGAAATTCTCCCGTCCCGACAGCCGGGTGCTGGTGCATCTGCAGGAGGAGGCAACCGGCGACATCCGTATCGACGTGGTGGACGAAGGCATTGGCATTCCACATCATCTGATCGAAGAAGTCATGAAGCCGTTCTCCCAGGTTGAGAACAGCGAAGCCCGCCGCTATGGCGGCATCGGCCTTGGCCTGCCTCTGGCCAAGCAGTTCGTCGAGCTGCAAGGCGGGCAGCTAGAGCTGGAAAGCCGGATGGATGTCGGCACCCGGGCCACGATCCGCCTGCCCGCATCCTGCCGGGTAATTCTTCCTCCCCAGCCGGACAGCCCGCCGGTCAATCACTGACCACAGCCAAGGGGTGTCTCCATTCGCACGGCCTTCATGCCGCAGCGCCGTTCTCTTGCCAGCCTTTGCTTTTTCCTTTTTATATTATCCGCATGGCCACACGCCCCGCCTCCGTTCATGACACTTCCCGGACGATCTGGAACCGCATGATCGACCGCCGGCCGAGCCACATCCTGCGCTGCGTCGACGCCGAGGACGTGCGCCGGGGCCTCGAATGGGCGCGGGCGACCTGCCGCGACGTCACCGTGCGCGGCGGCGGGCACAGCATCCCCGGCCACAGCGTGATCGACGACGGCGTCGTCATCGACCTTTCCGACGTCAACGGCGTCTTCGTGGATCCCGTCGCCCGCATCGCCCGGGTGGGCGGCGGCTGTCTGCTCGGTGACGTCGACCG
>NZ_DATBUP010000076.1:0-15067 GCF_036515995.1 Pedomonas sp.
ACGAAGTCGCTGACCTCGTTGCGGCTGACCTCCAGGTTGCGGAACAAGCCGTCCGTCAGCACCTCGCCCACGTCCGCCAGCGTGCGGTCGTCCGCATCGCCGGTGAGTTGGCGCAGGTCCAGATTGAACACCTCCGCCAGCCGCAGCAGGAACTGCGCCGTCAGCGGGCGCTGGT
This sequence comes from Pedomonas sp., assembly GCF_036515995.1. NCBI lineage: Bacteria > Pseudomonadati > Pseudomonadota > Alphaproteobacteria > Sphingomonadales > Pedomonadaceae > Pedomonas > Pedomonas sp. Next base: position 176 of record NZ_DATBUP010000076.1, read on the forward strand.
TGCGCTCGATGAGGTTCAGGTAGCTGACCGAAACCCCCAGTTCCTCGGCCATGCGGCTTTGGGTGAGACCCAGCTGGGCGCGCACCCGCCGCAGGCGCGGGCCTGCAAAGAGTTTCCGTTCTGTTGAGACAGCCAGAGCCATTTTTACAATCTTTTACAGTTTGACCAATTGCACTCACGCTACAGTGTACATGTGTACACTTTTCGACAACCCGTGAACTTGTATTTCGATACCGACTCCCGCAAACCAAGGCAAGTGCTTGTTTGGTCTACCCCCAGACGCAGCATCGAAAGGCAGGAAGCGCTGTAAAATACGTGGTGCGCCCTGTCCGGCGAAACTTCAGTTTGTAAAATTTTACACATACACAGAAGGGAAGCACAATGACGGCCACCAGCTTTGAGCAACTGATTCCCTCCGCTCCGAAGGGCCGGTTCGAAGGGATCAAGCGCAACTACACCCCCGCCGACGTCGAGCGGCTGCGCGGTTCCGTGCAGATCAAGCACACCATTGCCGAGCGCACCGCGCTCAAGCTGTGGGAGCTGCTGAACACCGAAGATTACATCAATGCGCTGGGCGCTCTTTCCGGCAACCAAGCCATGCAGATGGTGCGCGCCGGGCTGAAGGCCATCTACCTCTCCGGCTGGCAAGTGGCGGCCGACAACAACACTGCCGGCCAGATGTACCCGGACCAGTCGCTCTACCCGGCCAACGCCGCGCCGGAGCTGGTGCGCAAGATCAACAAGACGCTTCAGCGCGCCGACCAGATCGAGCATGCTGAAGGCGGTGCGAAGCGTGACTGGTTCGCCCCGATCGTGGCGGACGCCGAGGCCGGCTTCGGTGGCCCGCTGAACGCGCACGAGATCATGAAGGCATTCATCGAGGCGGGTGCCGCGGGCGTTCACTTCGAGGACCAGCTGGCCTCCGAGAAGAAGTGCGGCCACCTGGGCGGCAAGGTGCTGATCCCGACGCAGGCGCACATCCGCAACCTCAATGCTGCCCGTCTAGCTGCCGACATCTGCGGCGTGCCGACCGTGATCGTTGCCCGCACCGATGCGGAATCGGCCAAGCTCATCACCTCTGACGTGGACGAGCGCGACCGCGAGTTCCTGACCGGCGAGCGCACTCCGGAAGGCTTCTTCCGCCTGAAGGACGGCACCGGCTTGCAGCATTGCATCAAGCGCGGCCTCTCGTTTGCCGAGTACGCCGACCTGCTGTGGTGGGAGACCAGCCACCCGAACCTGGACGAGGCGCGCCAGTTCGCCGAGGCGGTGAGGAAGGAATATCCGAACAAGCTGCTGGCCTACAACTGCTCGCCCTCGTTCAACTGGGAAGCCAACCTCGACAAAGACACCATCGCCAAGTACCAGCGCGAACTGGGCGCGATGGGCTACAAGTTCCAGTTTGTGACGCTGGCGGGCTTCCACAGCCTGAACCACGGCATGTTCGAGCTGGCCCGCGGCTACCGCGACCGCGGCATGGCGGCCTACTCCGAACTGCAGCAGGCCGAGTTCGCCTCCGAGCAGTACGGCTACACCGCCACCCGCCACCAGCGCGAAGTGGGCACCGGCTACTTCGATCAGGTTGCCGTGGCCATCTCAGGCGGCGAGTCCTCGACCACCGCTCTGAAGGAATCGACCGAAACGGCGCAGTTCAAGCCTGCCGCCGAGTAAGGCCTGCAGTCAGGGGGGGGAGAAGGGCCGGTGCGCGCACGTCGCCGCCGGCCCTTTTCTTTGGTTTTCAGCTTTTTGCAGGGGACCTGATCCCGTGCGAAAACAAATCAGAAGGAGTTCGCCCATGCAAAGCCTGCCCACGGTAACGGCGGACCTGTGCGACGCCTTGGGAGACAAGGCGCAGGTTCTGGTGCTTGACTGGCGGGATTATGGTGCGCTGCGCCGCTTCTCAGGTCCGGCGGTGACGGTGGCCACCCGTGATGACAACGGCCTTGTGCGCGCCCAGCTGGAACAGCCGGGCGAGGGGCGGGTGCTGGTGGTCGACAACGGCGGCGCGCGGCGCTGCGCCATGGTGGGCGGGAACCTGGGCGCGCTGGCGGTGAAGAACGGCTGGGCCGGGGTGATCGTTTACGGGCTGGTGCGGGACTCGGCGGAACTGGCGGACCTGTCCGTTGGCATCAAGGCGCTTGGGACCTGCCCGCGCCCTCCGGTCAAGCGCGGCGTCGGCACGCTGAATACGCTGGTGAACATCGAGGGCGTGAGCATACGCCCCGATGACATGATTGTGGCGGACGAAGACGGCGTGGTGGTCGTGGCGGCGTGAACCGCCGCCCCGCGTTCCGCGCCCCGGCCCCAGTCTCAGCCCCAGCCTCAGCCTTCGGCCGGGATGGCGCAGCGCACCAGCGTCTTGCCGCTGCCGGCGGCCGGAATCTGCCGTACGCCGTCCACTTCGGTCTCGGCAGGCACCAGCGTGTTGTCATCCATCGCCAGATACTCTTCCCTGAAGTCCTTCACCTCGGGTTTGCCTCCCGCGTCGAAGTCCTGCGCCTCAAGGCTATACCGTACGACGATCAGCGGCCGGCCCTGATGGCTCTCCTGTTTGATCTTGGCGTTGCCGACCTCGACCACCGCCTTGCCGTACTGGAACACCTGAATGCGCGGGCCGTCGAACACGATGGTGTTCTCGTTGCCGTAACAGTTCATCTGGGTCTCCCACGCCCACGTGCCGTCCAGCTTGTAGTCGATGGACGCGGGCGTGCGCTCGCAACCCGCAAGCGCCAGCAGGGAGACAACCGAAACACCAAGAAACCGCCAATCCGTACGCACAGGGGCAACCTCGCTTGTTAGGCCGTGGAGCGAAGGATACTACTCCGGTATGAACGATCCCATGCCTCATCCTGACGCAAAGGCAAGCCCCGTTGCGCTCGACAAGGATATTCCCGAGGGCCGTGCCCTCGTGGTGACGGATGCGCGCGGCCCGGTGCTGCTGTATCGCTGGCAGGGAAGGGTGCACGCCTTCCGCAATGCCTGCCCGCATGTGGGCACGCCGCTGGACTGGGTGCCGGGGCGGGTGTTCACCCATGACGGGCAGCAGCTCATCTGCGCCACCCACGGCGCGCTGTTCGATCCTGCCACCGGCGCGTGCCTCTATGGCCCTTGCAAGGGGCAGGCGCTGGAGGCCGTGCCTATTCGGCTTGCGGCGGACGGGCAGGTCTGGCTGGAAGCGACTGGCTGACCAGTGCCGCCAGAATGAGAACGGAGCCGAACAGCTCCAGCGGACCCATGATTTCGTTGAACATGGTCCAGCCGATGATGCCTGCAAAGACCGGCTGCATGAGCAGGCCGACGCCGCTGACGGACGGCGGCAGGTGCGCCAGCGCATAGACGATGAGCCCCTGTCCCAGCACCTGGCTGCCGAGCCCGAGCGCGATGAGCGGAAGCCAGCCTTCTGCCGAGGACGGCAGCAGCACGTCGGGCGAGAGCAGCACGATCGGCAGAAGCGCCACGCTGCCCGCAATGGTGCTGCCCGCCAGGACCGCCAGCGAGGGCAGGGCGCCCCGCGCCTTGCCGATGGCGAGCAGGTAGCCCGCATAGAACACGGCGGAGAGCAGACACAGCAGGTCCCCCACCAGATGGCGCATGGACAGCTCGGCGCTGGCTCCGAACAGGCACAGCGCACCGACCACCGCCACCAGCACGACCCCGGCCTGCCGGGGTGTGGGGCGCATGCCAAGAACGACGATGCCCCACGCCATCATGATGAAACCGGCCATGTTGCTGAACAGCGAGGCGTTGGCGAGGGTGGTGCGCACGATGCCGAGGTGCCACGCCAGCAGATCGCCGGCGAAGAACACGCCCGCCAGCGCAACGCCGCCCCACAAGGCGCGGCTGGGCTTGACCGTAATACGCTGGCTGGGAATGAACCGCACCAGCAGCATCAGGGGAATGACCGCCACCGCCAGCCGCCAGAAGGCGGACTGCATGGGGCCGACCGGGGCGAGCCGCACCATCAATGGACCCAGTGCCAGAACTGCGCTGCCCAGCAGCAGAGCAGGATAGGCCAGACGTGCCGCCACTTTCGAAGCCCCCCAAAAGACGCTTGCAACTCATGCCGTGCGGGAACGCTTCTCCGCAACAGTTGATGCACCCCTCATGGCGAGCAGCGAATGGCAGCGCAAGGGCACACATCGTCCCCCCTGCAAATTCGCGCCTGCTGCGGAGGACGGCGCGGCGTTCCGCACTACCTGCACTGTAGCTGACGATTGCTCTGTGTCTTTCCGTAGGGGGAAAGCCGATGAATGAGGCAAACGTGTTTCCGGTGCCGGACTGGGTCGCGGCGCAAACGCGCTGCACGGCAGACCAGTATGAGGAAATGTACCGGCATTCCCTTGAGGATCCGGATGAGTTCTGGGCGGAGCAGGCCCAGATGCTGACCTGGCTGAAACAGCCGACCCGCATCAAGAACACCCGCTTCGAGCCGGATGTCTCGATCAAGTGGTTCGAGGACGGCGTTCTGAACGTAAGCGCCAACTGCATCGACCGGCACCTGCCGCGCAAGGCGCTGGATGTCGCCATCCTGTGGGAGGGGGACAGTCCGGAGGAAGAGCGGAAGATCACCTACCAGCAGCTCTATGATGACGTGTGCCGCATGGCCAACGTCATCCGCGAGTTGGGTGTCAAACGCGGGGACCGGGTGACGATCTACATGCCCATGATCCCCGAGGCCGCCTATGCCATGCTGGCCTGCGCCCGCATCGGCGCAGTTCATTCGGTGGTGTTCGGCGGATTCTCGCCCGACGCGCTGGCCGGGCGCATTCAGGATTGCGACTCTCACCTCGTCATCACGGCGGACGAGGGCCTGCGCGGCGGCAAGACCATCCCGCTGAAGGCCAACGTGGACAAGGCGCTGGAACACTGCCCGCAAGTGAGGAACGTGCTGGTGGTGCGGCGCACCGGCGGCCCCGTTCACTGGAATACGGCGCGGGACCGCTGGTTTCATGAAATGGCCGAAACCGTGCCCGCCGTGTGCGATCCGGAGCCGATGAACGCGGAGGACCCGCTGTTCATCCTCTACACCTCCGGCTCCACCGGCAAGCCGAAGGGCGTGCTCCACACCACGGGCGGTTATCTGCTGTGGGCCGCCATGACCCACCTTTACGTGTTCGACTACCATGAAGGCGAAGTGTTCTGGTGCACGGCGGACGTGGGCTGGGTGACCGGCCACAGCTACGTGGTCTATGGCCCGCTGGCCAATGCGGCCACGACCCTGATGTTCGAAGGCGTGCCCAACTGGCCCGCCTGTGACCGACCGTGGCAGGTGGTGGACAAGCACGGCGTGAACATCTTCTACACCGCGCCCACCGCCATCCGCGCGCTGATGCGGGAGGGGGACGCACCGGTGCGCAAGCACAGCCGCAAGTCTCTGCGGCTGCTCGGCACGGTGGGCGAGCCGATCAATCCCGAGGCGTGGATGTGGTACTTCCGGGTGGTGGGCGAGAGCCGCCTGCCGGTGGTGGACACCTGGTGGCAGACCGAAACTGGCGCGGCGATGATCACCCCGCTGCCGGGGGCGACGGCACTGAAGCCGGGCTCGGCGACCAAACCCTTCTTCGGCGTGAGCCCGGCGCTGCTGGACGGCAACGGCAAGGTTCTGGAAGGCGCGGCGCAGGGCAATCTGGTCATCACCGACAGCTGGCCGGGTCAGATGCGCACGGTTTATGGTGACCACGAGCGCTTCGTGCAGACCTACTTCTCGACCTATCCGGGGGTCTACTTCACGGGCGACGGCTGCCGCCGCGATGAGGACGGCTATTACTGGATCACCGGGCGGGTGGACGATGTGCTGAACGTCTCCGGCCATCGCATGGGCACCGCCGAGATCGAAAGCGCGCTGGTGCTGCACCCGAAGGTGGCGGAGGCGGCGGTTGTCGGCTTCCCGCACGACATCAAGGGGCAGGGCATCTACGCCTATGTGACGCTGACCATCAACTGCAAACCCTCCGACGCGCTGGCCGCCGAACTGAAGGCGCTGGTGCGGGAGGAGATCGGGGCCATTGCCGCGCCTGACCGGCTTCAGTTCGCCCCCGGCCTGCCCAAGACGCGCTCCGGCAAGATCATGCGGCGCATCCTGCGCAAGATTGCGGAAAATGACCTGTCGAACCTTGGGGATACCTCCACCTTGGCCGACCCCGGCGTGGTGGATGCTCTGGTGGCCGGACGACAGGAGCAGTCCGGCTGAACGTCTGAAAGCAATATCACCTGCCTGAAATGCAGTCAAAGACCGTGGCATGATCCGTCATGGCATACTCGAAACAACCCTGAGTATTTTTCTCGTATAGCAACCGTGCACGAAGAGTATTGGTGTTAGTAGATACAAATTGTGACGTAACAAGCGTCGGATATGCTTACAGATGCGTAAAGGTTAATTTTAATTTAACTTTATTTTTAATGCCTTAGAATTTGGCCCGTTTCTTGAATCTCCTGCCTTCAGGGTGCTGCACGACGTAGCACCGACAGGCGGCCTCGTCGGCTGTCCAGACCTTTACGATACGGCAGGGGGTTTTCCATGAAGACGTTTCTTTCTTCCCTTTGCGTTAGCGTGAGTTTGGGTGTTCTGGCTTTTGCAGGAAGCGCTGTTGTTTCCTCGACAGAAGCAAATGCGGGCGCATTGCCGCTTGCTGCGGCCGAGGCCCGGCCGCTGTTGAAAACGACGGGCAACTATCTGGATCCGCGTTACTTCCCGAGCAGCGAGCAGCGCAACGGCACGGTGGTGCTGCGTACGCCGATCAACAACAGCGCCTCGGCCTACTTCTGCTCCGGCACGGTGGTCTCGCCCACCCAGATCATCACTGCCGCTCACTGCGTGGACACCAATGACCCGCGCAGCTCCGACTACGGCTCGACGGGTCATACCAACGTCTATTTCGGCGGCTATGCAGGCACGCCGATCCAGGCCGTCAGCTACGACGTTCATCCGCTCTATTTCGATCCGGTCGTGGGCTCGCCTGCTCAGGGCGCTTTCGCCACCGGCGACCTTGCAATCGTCACGCTGAGCGAGCCGGTGCCGGCAGGCACCAAGATCCACGGCCTTTACGGCGGCGATGCCGTTGGCAAGGTCGCCACGCACATCAGCTATGGCACCACCGGCAACGGTGACGGCACCAACGAGACGTTTAACCTCGATCCGCTGCAGAACGGCCGTATCGGCAAGAACCTGTATGAAACCGACCTTCTGACGGTTTTCGGCGTTGGCCTTGAGGGCGCACACCTGCTCTATGACTTCGACGACGGCACGCCGGAGCGCAACGCCCTGGCATGGTGGATGAGCCCGGCCTACGAGCTGTCTCCAGGCCTGCTCTATGTCGATGTGGACCCGACCCTGTTCCCGGATCTGGGTCTTGGCCTCGATGAAGTGCTGATCGACGGCGGTGACTCCGGCGGCGGCGCATTCATTGACGGCCTGCTGGCGGGCATCCACTCGTTCGGTGTGACACTGTCTTCGATCTACTGCGACGGCATCTACAACGGGCCGTCAAACCCGGAAATCCTGAACCCGGTCGACGTGACCTGCGGCGGCGACTCCTCGTTCGGTGAAATTGCCGGCGATACCAGCGTCGCGTTCTTCTACGACTGGATCATGGCGCGCCTGAATCTGGCTCCGGTTGAGGTTCCGGCCCCGGCCACCCTCGGCCTGTTCGGCTTCGGTGTGCTTGCCCTTGGGCTGGGCCGCCGCCGCCGTTCGTAACGTGGCGTAAAGTCAGGAGATAGCGCAACTCTCAAGCGCCGGTCCGCAGACCTTGCGGACCGGCCTTTTTTTTATGGTGGGCAAGAAAGCGCGCGCCATACAGAAAGATTAAAACCTGAATAAATAAAGACGGATTGCTTCTAGATTTTCGGAATTAAGATATTTTTCCGATTGGTATCGGCTTCGTACCGATAATTATTTCGCCCAGACCAGAAAACCTCAGGCTGGATACCGGCTTTATGGCTGACAGGGAACCGCACCGGCGCGGCCCGGCAGGCGGCTGTGGCCTGTCCAACTTCCAGCCAGCAGAGGATTTCCATGAGAAACGTCCGGTCTGCCTGTTCCGCCAGCCTGAACCTCTGGAGCCTGAGCGTTGCGGCGCTCGGCATTTCAGGCGCAGCCGTGGTTCTGCCACCCGAAGCCGCCGCGGTTCCGCTTTCCGCCGCCAAGGCACGGCAACTGCTGAAAACAGCGGGCGATTATCTGGACCCCCGCTACCTGCCCAGCGCTCAGCAGCGCAACGGCACCGTCGTGCTGCGCACCCCGATCCTGAATTCGGGTCTGGCCTACTTCTGCTCCGGCACGGTGATCTCCCGCACGCACATTGCCACCGCCGCGCACTGCGTGGAGTACCACGATTCCCGCAGCCCGCTCTTCGGGACGACGGACCAGACGGAGGTTTACTTCGGCGGCTATGCCGGGCCTTCTGTGGCGGCCCGCCGCCACGAGATTCACCCGCTCTATTTCGAATTCGACGTGGGCTCGCCCGCACAAGGGGCGTTCGCCACCGGCGATCTTGCCATCGTGACCCTGAGCGAGCCGATCCCGGAGAGCACGCGCATCTACGGGCTCTACAACGATGATCCCTTCGGCCGGACCGCCACGCACATCGGGTACGGCACCACCGGCAACGGCGGCGAGCCGGAGGAGATCTTCGACCTGGACAATCTGGAGAACGGGCGCATCGGCCGGAACCTCTACGAGACCGACCTGGCCAGCCTCATGGGGGTGGGCCTTGAAGGCGCGCACCTGCTCTACGACTTCGATGACGGCACGGCCGCCCGCAACGCCCTGCCGTGGTGGGCCAGCCCCAACGAGACCATCCTGCCGGACGGTTCCATTCTCATCGAGCCGCTGACCGACGCATTTCAGGATCTGGGGCTGGGCCTCGATGAAGTGCTGATCGGCGGCGGTGATTCCGGGGGCGGCGGCTTCATCGACGGACTGCTGGCCGGTGTTCACTCGTTCGGCTTCACCATCGACGACGTGTTCTGCGACGGGATCATCAACCCGAACCCGGATGATCCCTACGACACCAGCGGTGACTGGAATCCGGAGATCGCCAACCCGGCGGATATCGACTGCTTCCTCAACTCCACCTTCGGAGAGGTTGCGGGCGATACCAGTATTCCCTTTTTCTACGACTGGATCACCGAGCGCCTGAACTGGCATCAGGTGCCCACACCGGCCACCTTTGCCCTGTTCGGCTTCGGCGTGCTCGCTCTCAGGCTGGGCCGCCGCCGTTCGTGAGACGGCGCACCGTCAGGCACCGGTCCGCAAGCCGCGCGGACCGGTTCTGCCCGGATCAGAAGTCAGAGCAGATGCCGCCCTTCTCCCAGTCTCCATAGCGGGTCGGCTCGGGACCCTTGCGGCCGCCAATCTCTTTGGCAATCTCTTTTGGCGTCTCCTTCGGCGTTTCCGCCTCGCCCGTCCCGGCGGGCTTAACGTCTTCGGTCTGCTGTTCGGTCTGCTTCTCGGTCATGGCACCCTCTCATACTCTGGCCGCCCCTTTACCACGTGCGCCCAATCCTCCAAACACCGCAGGCGGGCAAAGAGACGCGCCTTCTCGCCTAATCGGTCCCGCAACGGGCCAAAGCCATGCGCCTTCCTCTTGAACCGTTTCCCCGGCTACGCCACATCTGAAAGCGAAAAAGAGTGACGAGTTTGGGCGGAGCACGATGAACTACTTCAAGACCGGATTGCTGCTGGCGGCCATGACGGCCTTGTTCATGGCCGTGGGCTTCATGATCGGCGGCGGGCAGGGCGCGCTGATCGCCTTCCTGTTCGCGGCGGGCACGAACGTGTTCACCTACTGGAACGCCGACAAGCTGGTGCTGAAGATGCATGGCGCGCGGCCGGTGGACGAGCGCTCAGCGCCCGAGTTCTACGGCCTTGTACGCGAACTGGCGCAGCGGGCCAACATGCCCATGCCCAAGGTCTACATCATGGAGACCGAGCAGCCCAACGCCTTCGCCACCGGCCGCAACCCGGAAAACGCGGCGGTTGCCGCCACCACCGGCATCATGCGCATGCTCTCCCGCGAGGAGCTGGCGGGCGTGATGGCGCACGAGCTGGCGCACATCAAGAACCGCGACACGCTCATCATGACCATCACCGCCACCATTGCGGGCGCCATCTCCATGCTGGCGAACTTCGCCTTCCTGTTCGGCGGCGCGCGCGACGGCGAGGACCGCCCCAACCCCATCGCCATGATTGCCCTAATGATCCTTGCCCCGCTGGCGGCCATGCTGGTGCAGATGGCCATTTCCCGCACCCGCGAATATGCCGCCGACAAGCTGGGCGCTGAAATCTCCGGCATGCCGTGGGCGCTGGCCTCTGCCCTGAACAAGATCCAGCACGGCGCGACCCGCATTCCGAACCAGCGCGCGGAAGCCAATCCGGCGACCGCCCACATGTTCATCATCAACCCCCTGACCAAGAAGGGGATGGACAACCTGTTCTCCACCCACCCCAACACGGCCAACCGCATTGCCGCGCTGCAGGCCATGGGCGGCACCATGGGCGAGCGCGCCTCGTGGATGGCGGCTGCCGAGCGGCACGAGACCCAGCAAGCCGCGAACCGCCCCTCCTTCAGCCAGCCCGCCGCTGGCCAGCCCGTCTCTGGTCAGCCTTCCGCAGGCGGTGCGCGCCGCTCCGCCCTCGACCCGCTGGGCGGGACCAGCCGCCCGCAGCAGCGCGGTCCGTGGAGCTGAGTGCGAGCGAGAAGATGTGATTTTTCGTGGGGGACTTGTCCCCGACACCCCATTCGTTTTGGGCCGTGCGTGGGAAAAGGGCACGTCCCAATAGATTTTGATTTGAATGGGCCGCACCCTTTCCTCCAGTCTGCATGGGAAACACGGCCCGTAGAAAAGAACGGGGTGCAGGGGACAAGTCCCCTGCAAATCCAAAAAGCATAATTCGCCCGCTGCATGGCTGATTTGCCTGAAAACCGGCTTACGACTTCAGAACCAATGCGCTAAAGGCCCCAAATGACTGACACCATTCCCGGCCTTTCCGCCCGCAAGGGCGCGTTCCGACTGCTTTCGTCCGTGCTGTGGCAGCACCGTCCGCTCGACATGGGGCTGGACCGTGCGCTTCAGGGTCTGGAGGGTCCGGATCGTGCGCTCGCCCGCGCCATTGCGAGCCAGACGCTGCGCTGGATGGTGGACTTCGACCTCGAGATTGACGCCTGCACCCGCAAGCCGCTGCCGCAGGACGCCCGCGCCCGCCTGGTGCTGCGCATGGCGCTGGCGCAGCTTTGGGTGCTGAAGACCCCGGCTCACGCCGTGGTTTCCACGTCCCTGCCGCTGGTGGAGGCCGGCCCGCGCCGTCTGGTGCACGGCGTGCTGGGCCGCCTGAGCCGCGAAGACCATGTGCTGCCGAGCGTTCCGCTGCTGCCCGAGCCCTATGCGACGCGCTGGCAGGAGACCTATGGCGTCGAGATGGCGGACGCCATTGCCCGCGCCACCGTGACCGAAGCGCCGCTGGATATCGTATTCCGCAGCAGCGAGGACGAGGCGCAGTGGGCCCCGGAGATGGGCGGCGAGACGGTGGTGCCGGGTTCGGTGCGCCTGCAGGACTGGCAGCATGTGGAAGAGCTTCCGGGCTACGACGCGGGCGCATGGTGGGTGCAGGACGTGGCCGCCCAGCTGCCCGCCCGACTGCTGAACGTGAAGCCCGGCGAGCGGGTGGCAGACCTGTGCGCCGCGCCGGGTGGCAAGACGCTGCAACTGGCGGCCGCGGGGGCCGAGGTGACGGCGGTTGACGTCTCCGAGGCGCGCCTGCGCCGGGTAGCGGAGAACCTCGAGCGCACCGGCCTGAAGGCGGAGACCGTGGCGCGGGATGCGCGCAAGTGGAAGGCGCCCGAGCCGCTCGATGCCGTTGTGCTCGATGCGCCGTGCTCGGCCACCGGCACGATCCGCCGGCACCCGGATGTGCTGCACCTGAAGGCGGTGCGGAACCTGAAGCCGCTGCTGGAGCTTCAGCGCGAACTCATCGACCACGCGCTCAAACAGCTGAAGCCGGGCGGGCGGATGATCTATGCCGTCTGCTCGCTGGAGCCGGAAGAGGGTGAGCGCCAGATCGAGGCCCTGCTGGAGCGCAACCCGAATGTGGTTCTCGACCCCATCAGCCCCGAGGAGACCGGCAGCCTTGAAGCCCTGTATGATCCCAAGGGCTGGCTGCGCACCGTGCCGGGCCACCTCGTGGAGAAGGGGGGGCTGGACGGTTTCTTCATTGCCCGCCTCATCCGTCAGACCAGCTAAAGACTTCCATTAATTGCCCCTTCACGCTCAACCTGCTAAGAGCCGATCTCATGCCACAGCAACCCGTTCGCATTGCCCCGTCGATCCTGTCCGCCGACTTCGCCAAACTGGGTGAGGAGGTTCGTGCCATCGACGCCGCGGGTGCCGACTACATTCACATCGACGTGATGGATGGCCACTTCGTGCCGAACATCACCATCGGCCCGAGCGTGGTGAAGGCCCTGCGCCCGCACACTGACAAGCCGTTCGACGTGCACCTGATGATCGCGCCGGTCGATCCGTACATCGAGGCCTTTGCCGAGGCGGGCGCGGATATCATCACCGTGCACCCGGAATCGGGCCCGCACCTGCACCGCACCGTCCAGAAGATCAAATGCCTGGGCAAGAAGGCGGGCGTGTCGCTGAACCCGGCGACCCCGATCGAGGTGCTGGACTACATTCTGCCTGACCTCGACCTCGTGCTGGTCATGTCGGTCAACCCCGGCTTCGGCGGCCAGTCGTTCATCGAGAGCCAGCTGGAGAAGATCGCCAAGATCCGCAAGCGCATCGACTTGCTCGGCAAGCAAATCGATCTGGAGGTGGACGGCGGCATCACGACGGGTACGATCGGCGACGCGGTTGCGGCCGGTGCCGACGTGCTGGTGGCCGGAACCGCCACCTTCAAGGGCGGGCCGGACATGTACGCAGCCAACATTCAGGCGCTGAAGGATCTGGGCCTCAAGGCGACAGGCGGGAGCAAGGCGTGAGCGACAAGGCAGACAAGGCCTCCTCCGGTTCTCCGGCGCACCGGCTGGTGCGCTACGGCGAGGATCGCGGCCTGTCCCTGACCGAGAAGATCGGCCACCGTCTGCGCCGTCTGCAATATCGCTCGTTCCTGCACGGTCTGCGCCTGCGCGGCCGTTTCCCGCTCAAGCTGCTGGCCGCCCCGCCCGACCTGTGGTCAGGCGATGCGAGCGTGGGCCGCGCCCTCGTCGAAGGGCGGCTGGACTACATGGGCATCTCCATCACCACCCACGGCCTGCGCTTCTCGGCGGTTCATGCCCCGCCGGCGTGGTTGGAGTGGCTGCACAGCTTCCGCTGGCTGCGCGACCTGGCCGAGGCCGAGAAGGACTATAAGCGCGGCGCGGCCATCGTCGAGCCGCTGGTGCAGCGCTGGCTGAACGAATACTCCAAGTTCGACGAACTGGCCTGGCGCGCGGACGTGCTGGGCGAGCGGCTGATGCAGTGGATGACCCACGCGCCGTACATCCTTTCGTCGGAAGATCACGTTTATCGCTCCTCCGTCCTCAACGCGCTGGCGCGGCAGGGCCGCCATCTGGTGCAGACGGCGGAGAAGACGCCCGAAGGCATCGCCCGCATCAAGGCGACCGCCGGGCTGATGATCAACGGCCTCCTGCTGCCGGGCGGCGAGAGCCGCGCCCACAAGGGGGCGCAGGCGCTGGAGCGGGCGCTGGACCTGTTCATTCTGGCGGACGGCGGCGTTGCCTCCCGCTGCCCGGAGGAACAGCTTGCCATCCTGAAGCTGCTGCTCACCGTTCGCTCGGTGGTGCAGGAGCGCAAGGCCGAGGAACCGGCGGGCCTGACCCGCGCCATCGACCGGCTGGTGCCCGCGCTGCGCGGCGTGATGCTGGGCGACAACCACCTCTCCGCCGTGCACGGCGGCGGCCTCACCGACAAGCATGTGCTGGAGCAGGCGCTCAAGCTCTCCGGCGTTTCGGCCAAGCCGCTGAAGAACGGCATCTACAGCGGCTTCCAGCGTCTGGAAGGCGGCCGCAGCGTGGTGGTGCTGGACGCGGGCCCGCCGCCGCCGGGCCGGGTGAGCCAGACCGCCCACGCGGGCACGCTGGCGTTCGAGTTTTCCGACGGGCTGAACCGCGTCGTCGTCAACTGCGGCGGCGGCCGGGGCACGGCGCTGGCGCTCATTCCCGACCTGCAGCAGGTGCTGCGCGCCTCTGCCGCCCACTCCACACTGATCATCGATGACACCAACTCCACCCGCATCCGCGATGACGGCACGCTCGGCAAAGGCGTGAGCGAAGTCACCGCCGTGCGGCAGGAGAGCGAGGAAGGCGTGCTGGTGGATGCCGTGCACGACGGCTACGTGCGCCGCTTCGGCTTCCAGCACCGCCGCCGCCTCTATCTGGCAGGCGACGGCATGGATTTCCGCGGCGAGGACCGTCTGGTCAGCGCCAAGCGCCGCGGCATCAACCTGCGCAGCGCGCAGGACGTGCCGTTCGATATCCGCTTCCATCTGGGGCCGGGCATCGAGGCGACCCCGACCGCCGACAAGCAGGGCGCGCTGATCAAGCTGCCCGGCGGCACCGTCTGGCAGTTCAAGGCACGCGGCGCGGCGCTGAGCATTGCGCCCTCCCTCTGGATTGATGCAGAAGGACGCCGTCGCAAGACCGAACAGCTTGTGCTGAGCGGTGAGGCCCCCGCGCAGGGCGCGGTGGTCAACTGGTCGTTCAAGCGTTCTGCCAAGCAATAGGCTGCCAGGCAGTCATCCAAACCGAATTCATTCGTTATAGCGTTCTAGAGAAAACCCGGAGAACAAGTCATGGCCGAACCGCTGGTGCGCGTCACCCGCGCCCTTCTTTCCGTTTCCGACAAGTCGGGACTGGTGCCCTTCGCGCAGGCGCTGGCCGCGCGCGG
>NZ_DATBUP010000077.1:0-11565 GCF_036515995.1 Pedomonas sp.
GGCGTGCTGCCGCTGCTGTTCGCCTCGGGCGCGGGCGCGGTCAGCCGCTTCTCGCTCGGCCTCGTCATCGCCAGCGGCATGACCATCGGCACGCTGTTCACCCTGTTCATCGTACCGGTGGTGTACAGCTTCCTGGCGGGCGACCACCGGCCGAAGCAGGCCGCAGGCAGCAAGGCTCCATCGGGCTCCGCCGCTCTGCCCCAGCCGGCACCGGCTCCGGTTGCCGAATAGGCGATTACACCCTGTCAGGGCACTCTTGAGGGCCGCGTCCGCATATGCCGGGCGCGGCCTTTTCTCTTGCCGCCAGAGGAGCAAATGCCCCGCTCTGGCCGGGCCTGTTGCACTTGGCAGCCGCGGCAATGCGCTCACTCCTTCATCAAGGTGGGGATAATGATCCAGAACAGCGTTTTCCGCTTGACCGCCCAACCCCTCTGAACCTAAGCATTCCCTGTACTCGCGCGGGCGTAGCTCAATGGTAGAGCCCCAGCCTTCCAAGCTGGTTGTGCGGGTTCGATTCCCGTCGCCCGCTCCAGTTTCCCGTGCAATCCTTCCTTCAGGTAAATCCGACAGACGGGCCCAAACGCTCCGTGCAGAACGGGTCGTGTCAAGGCGTGCCGACACGCGTCAGCATCGTCGCGTGCGATATGGCACGGACGGGTCCCGAGAATTTCAGGTCCGGAACAGCAGAACCCGGCTGATCCTGGTTACCAGGGGCTGCGCCCTCGCCCGCCATAGCCATACAGACGATCGCTGCGGCGCGGCCAGGGGTGCCGCGGCGGGCGCTGGCGTGCAGCAGAGGCCCGCTTCTCAGGCGGGTTTTCGGTGCCGGGCTCATCCTCTTCCTCGCCGGGAAGCTCTATGGGCGGAGGGTCGGCATCCGGCGCATGGGGCGGCGGAGGAGGAGGCATCTCACCCGGCGGTGGCGGGGCATGGGGATGCTGCTGTGCTTCAGATTCGATCGTATCCATGACGGCCAGAACGCACGATGTGCAATTTTGAGCCGCAGCCAGGGCGCGTTACCTCGAACTATTCAAAATATATCGCCAGCGAACTGATTGATGCGACAGGCCGCTTCGAATTCTGTCGCGATCAAAAAGAAAGGGGGCCTTTAGCCCCCCTTCCCTCAGAAGACATCTGATCAGTGTTGATCAGGCCTTGCGGCGACGGCGGGTTGCAACGCCCACGCCCAGCAGGCCCGCACCCAGCAGCGCAATCGCGCCCGGCTCCGGCACCCGAGAGGTGACCACCACGCGGGTGGCCAGGTGGCTCAGGGTGTTTTCACCGGTCCACACGGTGGCGCTGTCTCCGAGGAAATCGGCGCGCAGGGTGGTGGAATTCTCCAGATCGAACACCAGCGAGAAGGTGTAGATCTCGAAGCCGATCTGCGCTTCGAACGAAGCGTTGACCAGCGAGATGTTGAACCAGTCCGGGCACGGCGTCACGCTGGTGTCGAAATCACCCGGGCAGGTGCCAGCCGGAACTTCGTTCGTGGTTTCCTGGAACTCGATCTGGAAATCACGGGTGATCGAGCCGAGCTCGGTGCCGCCGGGAACGTCCGGCGTAATGGAGATCGTCGCCTGCAGCGTGGTTGCGTCCAGCCACTTCTCGTACGAATACAGCTGCGATGCATGCTGCTTGAAGTTGCCGTGGAAAACGCTGGAACCGGCAGCACCGCCCAGATCGTTGGTCAGCGCGGTGTTCACGAGGAAGTTATCGACCGCCAGGAAGCTCTTGCCGTTGGCGGTTGCAGGCGTGCCCCAGCGCAGAATGTCGTAGTTCTTGCCCGCGCCGTTGGGGTCTACACCATTCGGCAGTGCATCGCGGACCACATTCGGCTGGGATGGAACGTAGGAGTTCGGACCGGCATCGTCGGACCAGCTGGTGTTCTTCCAGTCGCTGGCGACGGTAAAGGTCCAGGATTCGATCAGCGCAGCCTCGGCCGTCTGGACGGTCGCGGTCAGGCCGAGCGCAGCGGTTGCACCCAGTGCCAGCTTTTTCAAAGCAACATTCTGCATTTCAAATTTCCCTGCCAACGACGGCGCTTTGCCGTACAAACCCTAAGCGTTATATCGTTGGCGAAATATATGCAGAATGCGTGCCAGCTGGCGTTTTCTATTTTAATTCAAATAATTAAAATATTTACCATAAGCCACTAATGTTGAATTTGTATAGTTTTCCGACACTACGGCCAAGCTTCAGGAACAGCCTTCAATGTAGTCGAGTTCCGGCCGCAGACCCGCCCGGACCTGCGTTACCCGACCGCCGAAGGTTTCGAAAACCAGGCCGGAGTGCCCGCCTGGAGTATCGACCGTGAGATAGTGGCCGCCGTCGGCACCGGTGTACTTGTGCGGCGCAACGCTCAGCCGCGCGCCATAGGCCCGGTATGCAGACTGCTCCGTGGAGCCGATGCCAATGCCAGTGGCGCTGCGCACGCCAGGCACATGCTTGTTATGCGCGTGCAGATCAATTCGCCGGATCTGGTTATAGACCACCATATAGGCAACGCCGGGATCCTGCCCGTCAGCGCGCTGTGTGATCCAGCAGCCGGACGGCTCCTGAACCGAGCGCGGGCGAAGCCGTGCGCCCAGTGCGCGTTCCGCCTGTTCCACGGTCATGCCGACACGCACCGGCCCGAGGCCGTCCGCCACCAGTACGCGATCACCCGCACCCTCTGGCCGGGTGAGGCCACTAGCAGGCAGCAGAAGAAGCAGGACCAGCCACGGCGCAAGCCCGAGGCCGGTCCTCCCCTTCATGGCCCCGTCAACGGGTCGCCGTTGGGCGGCCCATGTTGTCGGTCCGGACATGCTCGTCATGACGGCCACGCAGGCCCAGGAGGCCAGCAAGGCCGATCAGGCCCAGCCAACCCAGATCCATGCCGCCGTCATCTTCGGGAACGGCAGTCGGAGTGGCTGTCTCGGTAGTGGTCGTGGTTCGGCCGGTTGTACGATCCGCCGTCTGGGTCGAGGTCATTCCGTCAACCGTCGTGCCCGTGGTCGAGGCCGTATCGCCCGGGTATGTGGAGGCTGCATTGGGGGTCGTGCCGGTTGCACCTGTCGTACCGGTTGCGCCCGTCGTGCCGGTCGAGCCCGTAGCGCCCATGGTGGTGCCGGTTGTCGTGGAATTGCCAGCACCCATGGTCCCGCCGGTTTCCGTTGTCGCGGAGGTCGGGCTGGTGCCCGTCGTGGTTGTCGTCGAACCGGTCGTGGTGTCTTGGGCCAGTGCGCCGCCGGACATGCCTGCCAGAAGCACCGCAGCAAGCGCGGTCGTGCCTAAATGCTTGAACACCATGTCATCTCTCCCGTTCGCATGGAGGATAACCCGGCCAATTCTTCAGCTGTCAGGCCGGGGAACCTGGAGAGCAAACGCGCCTTCCTGTTCGCCGTTCCGTCTTCGTTCTCGCGACGTCACAGTTCCGTGAGCAAAGACGTCCAAGCCAGACGCAGGCCCAGCCCTGACAAGGAAGATCGCGCTCCGTAGCGCTTCAATGTACTGATCTGGGGAGAGTTTCGCCAGGAAGGGCGGTGGTGGAGGAGGTTGGATTCGAACCAACGTAGACATAAGTCGGCAGATTTACAGTCTGCTGCCATTGACCGCTCGGCCACTCCTCCAACTCAACGACATGCCGCGGTTGGCGTGGGCGGCTAAATGGGCGATTTGGGCTTTCATGTCAACGCCTGAGACGCCAAATAATGCGCATGAGACAACAAAAAAGACATTCCCCCGAGCGGAGCGGCCAGAACGGGCGCTCCCAAGCCGCCGATCGGAGCCAGTCCGGCCGCCCGAACGCCGCTGCCCGCAACCAGAACCGCCCAGGTTTTGTGCGGCTTTACGGCCGTCACCCGGTCATGGCGGCCCTGGCGAATCCCGAACGCCGCCCGGTTCGCCTGTATGCGACCCGCGAAGCGCTGGCGGAGTTGCCGCACCAGCCCAAGTTCGAGATTCGGGTTCTGGATTCGCAGGAACTGAAGAAGCTCGTGCCGGAAGGTGCCCCGACGCAGGGACTGGTGCTGGAGACTCACCCCCTCGAGGGTCCGGCATTGTTCGATATCCTCCAGAATATCGACACGGCAGACAAGCGCCCGATTCTCGTGCTCGATCAGGTAACCGACCCGCACAACATCGGCGCGATTCTTCGCTCGGCTGCAGCATTCGACGCTCGTGCCGTGGTCACGCAGGACCGCCACGCCCCGCCCGAAACCGGCGCGCTGGCCAAGTCCGCCTCCGGCTGCCTTGAACTGGTGCCCTGGGTGCGGGTGGTGAACCTCGCCCGCGCGCTCGATGAGATTGCGGAAGCCGGGTACTGGCGCATCGGCATGGATGGTCGCGCCGATCGCTCCCTGAGCGCCGTGCTGGGCGATTGCCGCCCCTGCCTCGTGCTGGGAGCCGAAGGCGAAGGCATGCGCCCGAACGTGGTGGAGCATTGTGACGAGCTGGCCAAGCTGCCCATCAGTGGCCGTGTGGAGAGCCTCAACGTCTCCAATGCCGCGGCCATCGCCCTGTATGCTGCTGCCGCGCGATTCTAGAGGCATCTGAGAGGGGAAGACTGTGTGCAGGGGTTGGCGCCCCTGCACCATTCACCTCGCGCATGCCTTGTCATTTCAGCGAAAACGCATAGTCTCGCCGCATGACCTATGACCGGCGAACCGTTGTTGCAGGAGCCGTGGCGATTGCCGCTCTCGGCAGCCCCGCATTCTCCCAGCCCTCCACCCAGAAGAGCGGACAGCAGACCATGCACGGACTGATCGGCAAGATGAGGGCCCAGCCGGGCCAGCGTGAGGCCCTGGCGGCTATTCTGCTTGAAGGCGTCTCCGACATGCCCGGCTGCCTCAGCTACATCATCGCCAATGACCCGACGGACCCGGACCTGCTCTGGATCACTGAAGTGTGGGACAGCCCGGACAGCCACCGCGCCTCCCTGTCCCTCCCCTCCGTGCAGGCGGCCATCGCCAAGGGGCGGCCGCTCATCGCCGGCATGGAGAGCGTCGCCGCCACCCAACCTGTCGGCGGCCATGGGCTGACAGAAGTGACGGGCTGACGAACCGATATGGGCTGGACGTGCGGAGGGCGGAGCCTTCCAGACGAAGCACCCCGCCCTCCAGTGCGGACTATCCTCATTTCAGAGCCTGGGAATGCTGCCAAGCCTGCGAGCGGCTCTTGCGATCCGCCCGAGCGGGGCACGAAGCCTTGCCGCTTCCTGCCCCGCTTTGCCTTGCAGACATCCGGTTTCCCTGACTGCCATGCCCGGAGAGCCTTGAACTCTCCGGGCCCGGCCCTAGACTATGGCACAACCCATAGTCTTAAAGGGTCAGCCGGATCTTGATGGAGATTGCGATCCGGCGTACCATCAGGGCCAGAAGGATGAGGATGTCCATACCCTCTCTCTCCTTCTGGAAACAGCGGGAGTAATCCCGCCAATCGCCGGAGTGGCCCAACCGCTCCGGCGATTTCATTTTGACGCCAGACCGAACCAGTCTTCAACGAAAATACTGCAATTTCAAAGAATTAAACCAGACGCTGGGACCCCAGGGTCAGGGGATGGTTTTCTGCCCGGTGCGCACCTGCCATGAGGCGACGCCTGCCGCGACGCGGGCCAGCACCTGCGGGTAAAGCTCGGCACTGGCGGCCACCACAGCCGGATAGACCGGATCGGGCTGGTTGAAGCGCGGGTGCTCTCCCAGGTGATCCGTGCAGACGCCGCCCGCCTCCTGGAGCACCAGAAGGGCCGCAGCCAGATCCCATTCGCACTTGGGGCGCAGGGCAACGGCGGCATCGGCCTGTCCGGCCGCCACAAGGGCGATGCGCAGCGCGATGGAGTTGGGCTTGGCCAGTCGCATCGACGGCCACGGCGTCGGCCAGAAGTCGGCCAAGAACAGCGCCTTGTCCGCCAGCATCCGGCAGTTGGTCAGCTTGTCCGAGCCCGCCACGGCAATCTGCTCGCCGTTCAGGGTCGCGCCCTCATCCTTTGCCGCGCTGAAGAACTGGTTGCGCAAGGGGGCGTAGAGACAGGCCAGGATCGGTTTGCCCTCCTCCACCAGCGCGATGGAGACGGCAAAGCCGTCTTCCCGCGCCACGAACGCCTTGGTGCCGTCGATGGGGTCCACCACCCACACCCGGCGGCAATCGAGCCGGGTGGGCGCATCCGCCGTTTCTTCCGACAGCCAGCCGTAGTGGGGCCGTGCGCCGCGCAGCCGCTCCTTGATGAGAGTATCGACCGCAAGGTCCGCCTCGCTCACCGGATTGCCGGGGGACTTATCCCAGGTCTCGTAGCTCTTGTAGAAGTACCGCCGCGCCAGCTCTCCCGCCTCTCTTGCCACCGTCCTGATCAACTGGAAGTCCTGAACCAGGTCGGCGTCGGTTTGGAGAGGGGAGAGGGTTGGCACGCTGTGAACTTTCTTTTGAGGCTTAGTTCCCGGCCACGGTCATGCGCGGGAGGAGCACCGTGGGCGCATCAATGCCGTAACGCAGCTCGAGGTCGCTCGCCGGCACGAGGCTGGCGAACATGTCCTTGAGGTTGCTGGCGATGGTGATTTCGGAGACAGGCGTCGTGATCTCGCCATTCTCGATGAGGAAGCCCGCAGCGCCCCGGCTGTAATCGCCGGTGATGCCGTTGACGCCCATGCCGATCAGCTCGACCACGTAGATGCCGCGCTTGATGTCGCGCAGCATGTCCTCGCGGGACACCGTGCCCGGCATCAGCATGAGATTGCCCACACTCGTGCCCGGCGGGCCGGAGATGCCGCGGGAGGCATGGCCGGTCGGGCGCTCGCCAAGCTGGCGGGCGGAGGCCGATTCCATCAGCCACGTGGTCAGCACGCCGTCAGAGACGATGTCGAGCTCGCGGGTCGGCAGACCCTCACCATCCATCGGACGGGAGCGCAGGCCGCGCTGGCGCAGCGGCTCCTCGCGGATGGTGATGCCGGGCGCAAACACCTGCTTGCCGCGCGCATCCAGGAGGAAGCTCGACTTGCGGGCGATGGAGGAGCCGGTGATCGCACCGATGAGGTGGCCGATGAGGCCGGAGGCGATGCGGGGATCGAACACCACCGGCATGGTCTCGGACGCCAGCTTGATCGGATTGACGCGGCGCACGGTGCGCTCGCCCGCGCGGCGGCCGACGTCCTCCGCCGCCATCAGGTCGGAGCGGTGACGGGCCGAGGCATAGTCGTAATCCCGCTCCATGCCGTCCTTGCCCTCGGCGATGACGGTGGCCGAGACGCCATGGGAGGTGGTGCGGTAGCCGTGGGCAACGCCGTGGGACGTGGCGATGGCGATCACCACCTCGCCCGCGCTGGCCGACGCGCCCTCGCTGTTGGTCACGCCCGGCACGCTGCGGGCCGCTTCCTCGGCGGCCAGCGCATCCATCTTCAGGAGATCGGCATCAACCGTGGTGGCGTCGTAGAGGTCGAGGTCGGGCACGTCGCCCTTCAGCAGCAGCTCTTCCGGAGCGAGGCCCGCATAGGGGTCGCTCGGCGCCGCCTTGGCCATGGCCACCACCCGCTCGACCAGCGCATCGAAGCCCTGCGTCGACAGGTCGGAGGTGGACACGCTCGCCACCTGATTGCCCGCGAACACCCGCAGGCCGATCTCCGCCCCTTCGGATCGGCTCACGTCCTCAAGTTCACCCAGACGCACCTGGGCCGAGACCGAGGCATCCTCCACGTAAATGGCGTCGGCAGCGGTCGCCCCGGCCTGTTTGGCACGGTCGATCAGCAGAGTGAGGCGCTCAAGCGCGGCATCTATCGTCAGCATGGCGCAGTCCGTTACTTGATCAACGAGTTAACGTCAAAGGCTGGTCTGAAGTCCGCCCCCGTTTCCATAAGCTGCCCGGTCCCTTAAGCTAACGCATGGGGCGGCCGAAGGGGCCTGCCTAGAAGGCAAACAGGCAGGCGCCCCAGACGAGCAGCCCGCAATCCCGGTTGGAGCGGAACAGCATGAGGCAGCGCGGGGAATCGGACGGCACCAGCATCCATACCTGCCACACCAGATGCAGCAGCGCCGGCGCCAGCAGCCACAGATTCCTGGCGCCTGCCATGTAGAAACAGGCCAGCAGCAGCACGGAGGTCAGCACGTAGAACGCGGAAATGCCGAAGCGGGCGTTGCCGCCCAGCCGCCGCGCTGAGGAGCGCACGCCGACCAGCGCATCGTCCTCCATGTCCTGAAAGGCGTAGATGGTGTCATACCCCAGCGTCCAGAACACGCCTGCCGCGTACATCAGCAGCGCGGGCCATGCCGGCCAGTCTCCGGTCACGGCGGACCAGCCCACCAGCGCGCCCCAGTTGAAGGTGAGACCCAGCCACGCCTGCGGCCACCAGGTGATTCGCTTCATGAACGGGTAGCCCGCCACCAGCACGATGGAGCCGAGCGCCACCACTTGCGCGACCGGGTTCAGCATGAGCAGGACGGCCAGCCCCACCATGCACTGCATCAGGAGCCACACCCACGCTTGCCCGAGCGAGACGTGGCCGCCCGGCAGCGGGCGGTTGCGGGTGCGCTCCACCTTGGCGTCGATGTCGCGGTCCACGATGTCGTTGTAGGTGCAGCCCGCCCCGCGCATGGCGATGGAGCCGAGCGCGAACAGGATCAGCAGCGTCAGGTCAGGAAAGCCCTCCCCCTTCACGTTGGACGCCAGCGAGGCCGCCCACCAGCACGGCAGCAGCAGCAGCCACGTGCCGATGGGCCGATCCAGCCGGGAGAGGCGCAGGTACGGCTGCCAGCCGCGCGGCATTCTCTCGACCCAGCTGCCGCGCACGGCGTCTGGGGTCAGCTGCGGCTGCTCGGGAGAAAATGAACCGGACGGCTGGTGCATGGCGTAACCCTCGTGCTAACGATTGGGCCTCTCCATCCGTCCCAGAGCCCTTCCCTGTCAAGCAAGACGGCCCATTTCGGGCCAATCTGGTGATTGCCGACCATGTCCAAGCCTCTTGTTCGCCTTCATGTCTCCCAGCCGCTCAGCATGGGCGCAACCATCACGCTGCCGCGCGAGTCCAGCCATTACCTCATCGAGGTGATGCGGATGCAGGCGGGCGACGCCATTGCGGTGTTCGATGGCGCGAACGGCGAGTGGGAGGCAATGATCGACGATCCCCACCGCAAGCAGGCCAGGCTGACTGCGCAACGCCAGCTGCGCCCGCAGGAGACGGTGCCGGACCTGTGGCTGCTGTTCGCCCCCATCAAGCACGGGCGCATCGACTTCATCGTCGAGAAGGCGTGCGAGCTGGGCGTGGCGCACGTGAAGCCGGTCATCACCCAGCGCACCATCGTCAACCGCGTGCCGGTGGACCGGCTCAATGCCAACATGGTGGAAGCCGCCGAACAGTGCGGCCGCACCGCCCTACCCAGCCTCGCCGAGCCGGTTCAGCTGGACAAGCTGCTGGCGAACTGGCCGCAAGACCGCACGCTGCTGTTCTGCGACGAGACCGGCGGCACACCCATTCTGGAGGCATTGCAGGAGAAGCCGCGCGGCACGCCGGCGGCCATTCTCATCGGCCCCGAAGGGGGCTTCACGGATACCGAGCGCGAGATGATCCGGGCCATACCGACTGCTCTCCCGCTGTCGCTGGGGCCGCGCATCCTCCGGGCGGACACGGCGGCGGTTGCGGCCATCAGCCTGTGGCAGGCAACGCAGGGGGACTGGGCCTGAGGCGACCTGTTTTCCAAGACTCTGCCATGATGCGCCGGCCTTTACGACGCGGCCAAACGGGCAACATCAGCAGCATGTAAAAGAGGCCACCGGGGCATTCAGCACGACAATGCGTTCTCAAGTGGCGAACAAACCTCTCTTTTCCATGCCTTGTGGATGCAATGAAAGTTGAGTAGGCCTCCGCCATGAGCACACGAGTCTCCAGCACGGATGATGAACGGACTCTCGAGTCCAGGGCGGCCCTTGCCGAATATCTCGCAACGGGATCCAAACCAGAGGAAAGCTGGCGGCTCGGCACCGAACACGAAAAGTTCGCCTATACGCTCGATACCCTGACGCCGCCGAGCTACGACGCACCGGGCGGCATCCGCGATATTCTCGCAGGTCTTGCCGCGTTCGGCTGGGAGCCGATCATCGAGGGCGGCAACGTCATTGCCCTCAAGAAGGGCGATGCCTCCGTCAGCCTCGAGCCGGGCGGGCAGCTCGAACTCTCCGGCGCGCCGCTGGAGACCGTCCACGGCACCGCCGACGAACTGGACAGCCACCTGCGCGAATGCCTCGCCGTCGGCGAGACGCTGGGCGTCGGCTTCCTCGGTCACGGCTTCACGCCCAACCGCCGCCGCGACGAGATGCCGGTGATGCCCAAGGGGCGCTACGGCATCATGATGAACCACATGCCCAAGGTGGGCGGCCTCGGACTGGACATGATGTTCCGCACCTGCACCGTGCAGGTGAACCTGGACTTCTCCTCCGAGGCGGACATGGTGAAGAAGTTCCGCGTGTCGCTGGCGCTGCAGCCGGTGGCGACGGCCCTGTTCGCCAACTCGCCGTTCACCGAGGGCAAACCCAACGGCTTCCTCTCCTACCGCAGCCACATCTGGACCGACACCGACCCGAACCGCACCGGCATGCTGCCGTTCGTGTTCGAGGACGGCTTCGGCTTCGAGCGCTACGCCGAGTACATGCTCGACGTGCCGATGTACTTCGTCTTCCGGGACGGCAAGTACATCGATGCGGCAGGCCAGAGCTTCCGTGATTTCATGGACGGCCGTCTGCCCGCCCTGCCGGGCGAGCGCCCCTCGCTGGCGGACTGGAAGGACCACCTCTCCACCGCCTTCCCGGAAGTGCGCCTGAAGACCTTCCTCGAGATGCGCGGCGCGGACTGCGGCCCGGCACAGCGCATTGTCGGCCTGCCCGCCCTGTGGGTCGGCCTGCTGTACGACAGGAGCGCTTTGGACGCCGCCTGGGATCTGGTCAAGGACTGGACCAACGAGGAACACGAGCAGCTGCGCCGCGACGTGCCGCGCCTTGGCCTCAAGACCCCGTTCCGGGGCGGCACGCTGCAGGAAATCGCAAAGCAGGCCGTCGCCATTGCCGATGCTGGCCTCAAGGCGCGCAACCGCCTGAATGCTGCCGGCCAGACCGAGCAGGTTCACCTGAACGAACTGCACGAGATCGCCAAGACCGGCGTCACCCCGGCCGAACGCCTGCTGACTGCCTACCACGGGCCATGGCACGGCGACGTGACCCGCATCTTCCGCGAAGAGAGCTACTGATTGGGGTTTATCATGCGGGGGGCTCAACCCCCGCGCCCCCATTCGTTTTTCGGGACGTGCGCGGCATGTTCTGCGGTGCGACCTGGTCCTGTATCTCCTTCCTTTCGTTTCTTGCCTCTGCTTGGGGATTTGCCGGGGGTCGAGGGAGCTTTACGGTGACCGGGGAGTCAGGGGGTTTCCAGAGCGTGAGGCAGAGCAATTATATCAATTGTTGGGATGAGATGCCCGAGGCATGTCAGGCTGCCCGCGCGGGAGAGCGCAGGGCCGGAACGCTTTTGCACACTGAACGCTAGACGACCCTCGTCCCCCCGGCGGGGAACCCTTAAAACCCCTACCCTGACGGCTTGACCGGCCTTGTCACCACGTCCG